>NZ_JAAHHZ010000359.1:0-4781 GCF_010672005.1 Moorena sp. SIO4A5
CTTTGGAGGCATTTCGGAGTGCCATATCTTACCGTTTTGTATGTTGGCTGCAGGAAAATATGGACGTATTTTTAAGATATAAAGCGAGTTTAGGCTTGATTTGGGCTTGATTTTTGCTAAAGTCCCATTATCATGAAAATGATAGCAAAAGAATACCAAAAAATCCTGGAAAAAGAACTCAACCGCAGTACTTATCTATTACTAACTCTAGTTGTAGCAAGTCTTCAATTATTTAAACAAGTGAAGTTAGAGTGGTTAGCCGAAGCACTACCATTCCCAATTTTGTTTGAAAGTCGTCGGCAGAAATTACGGCGTTTCTTGAGAAATAAAAACTTAGGTGTGGAGAAAATTTGGTTTCCCTGTGTAAAGTGTCTATTAAGGAGTATGTTTAAACCCTCCGATACGATATATCTGGCCTTAGACAGAACAAGCTGGGGAGAAATAAATATCTTGATGGTAAGTATAATTTGGAACCACAGAGCATGGCCAGTATATTGGATTTTTTTATCAAAAAAAGGAAGTAGTAACCTCAAGGAACAGCAAGAGGTATTAGGGAAAAGTATTGAGCTGTTATTAGGGCAAATAGATGAGTATATAGTGTGTGTGCTAGGAGATAGAGAATTTTGTTCACCGAAGTTGGGCTTTTGGCTATCAGAAAAAGGGACATACTTTTGTTTAAGACAGAAATGCGATACAAAGATTAAAGTCAAAAAGGGGTTATATAAGGAACTAAGAGAGTGGGGTTTAACTCCTGGGATGAAGCTTTTTATCAATGACCGACAGGTGAGCGACGCAAACCGGCTTTGGGACTTTCAATATTGCGGCTAAGTGGAAAAGGAACTACAAAGGCTTTAAGACAAAAGAACCTTGGTATATCTTAACTAACTTAGTTGATTTAAAAACAGCTATTCTAGCTTACCAAAAGCGTTTTGATATTGAGGAAATGTTTCGAGATTTTAAATCAGGTGGCTATAATCTTGAAGGCTCCAAGCTCAAACATCAACAGCTTAATAAACTACTTATTGTCGTTGCTATTGCTTATACTAGTGCCCTGCTCCAAGGTCAGCACATTAAGAGTATTGGCATTCAAAAATATGTAGCACGACCGGAAACTTCCTCAACCTCACAACGTAGACATAGCTCTTTTTATATTGGTCAACATCTTCATCATTGGCTCCGCCTACAGCAATTGTGCCAACAAACTTTGTCTGAACTTTTGCAAATTAATCGTCGTTGGATTCTCCATTACAATCAGGGCAAACGTGCCATTGAGCTTGCCCTATCTAGTTTTCAATCCCCTTTGTCGCCCTGCTAGCAAAATCCCCCCCTTATCAGATTTGATTCGACAAAAGGCTATAGAGCATGGACTGGTGGGTAGCCCTGCCTGATAAATTGCTGATCCAATCTGTCAACCAGCGGTTATTGAGAAATTGCGAAATATGCCATCAATTATCAAGCGATGTTGACTATTGCCTCTATATTACTCTGGCTTTAGTTGAAATCTTCTTTCTCCTGTTGCTGGTGATATCGATCACAGTTCCATGGTGATCTTTTAACTTTGCAGACACGCCCTAGAACCATTCACGGAATTTATCAAATCTATGTTGTCAGAGCATCCATCATTAACTCTGTCGGAAATGGTGGAAATACTTGAAAAAGAGAAAAAAATTACTGTCCACATTACTACTTTGAGTCTAATCTTAAAAAAACTTAACATAACGCGAAAAAAAAAACGCTATATGCTAGTCAAGCCAAAAGGTCAAGGGTAGCTATATTAAGATGTCTTTATTGGCAGAAAATTACGAATTTTTTAGTAAAAAACCTAGTCTTTTTGGATGAAATTTTAACTTAGGTAAAAAGCGCATTTATGGCCGTTATAAAAGAGGGACTAGAGTTGTCGATTATCGGCCTTATTACAGAGGGAAAAATATCACAATAATCAGCAGGGTAATCGCATCTAAATCGACCCTCAAAATGCTCTAACACTCCCTAAAACTTGATTATCCTCTGAACTGACCAAAGTCAACTAATTGAGTGGTCTTGCACCGGTTCGGCGTTTATGATCTAGGGCTTGACCGAGAACACAGACCTCGATTACCTCTTCCAACTCACCTGCTCAGTGGTGATCAACTACGACTAACACCTGACTTACCGGCACTGGCAGCCAGGATTTCCATCAGGAAGTTATTGTCCATCCCAGCTCGGTAACGCTTCATCTTCAGACTCTGTTTGGAGGGTACCTGCTTGAGTAAACTAACACTTAAACGTCGCAACAATCCCAGGTTCTGTGCCGCATATCCTTGACGAATCCGACTAGCATCTTCGCCAAAGGTGACATCAAGCACCCAATGCAGACTGTTCTCAATACTCCAATGGGAGCGAATCACCGAGTTGTGTCGCTGGGCATCGCCTTCCAGGCTGCTAATGTAAAACCGCACTTCAAACCTGGTTTTGTTCCATAACTTCTGGGTACTCTTGACCATGACAACCGTCTCTAAGCCCGCCCATTGACCTTGCCGAGGCAGTGGTGGTAATTGACTCACGGGCACGACCCAAACTTGGCGAGTTTCTATGCGATGATGTCCACTGTCTATGGTTTCATCGTAGCTGTACTCAATCCCCTGCCAGTTGTGGGCTTGTGCTTGCTCGAACCAAGCCTCTACTTGTTGGCTGAGCTGACCCTGGTTGCCTTTGAGTGCCAAGACATAGTCGCCTTCTGCCTGCTTGATTTGCCGAGCTATGGCGATTTGGGTGCCCATGGCATCAAGGGTGACTACCGCCCCCTTGAGGTTCAGCAATTGCAGCAGGAGCGGCACTGCTGTGATTTCATTGGATTTGCTCTCCACTTTTTGCTGAGCTAAAACCAGCCCATGTTCACTGCTCCAGGCACTCACACTCTGTAACGCCTTCAGTTGACCAGCTCGGTCATAGGAGCCTTTGGTGGTCTTGCCATCGATATGAATCAACTTCAGGGCTAATTTCTCAGTAATACAGCTGACCCAACTCAAGAAACTCGTCTCGAGCTCCTGGGGGTCTAGCAGACCAAACACCCGACCAAAGGTATCGTGTGACGGAATCCCATTGGGCAACTCTAAAAACGTCTCCAGCCACACTTGCTTAGCTTTACCGTAGGTTTCGATGGCCACAAACCCATCGGCACCGGAGAGCACCGCCAAAATGGCAATCGTGATCATGGCCACCAAGGAATGTTTCTGGGTTCGCTCCACTCGGGGATCTCGCAAGTGCTGAAAATGCTTCAGAACACTGTTTTTCAAGATTAACGCTTCACGCTCCTGCTGAGCCTTCACAAAGCCTTTTGCCATAATGACTGACTAGAGAATGCAAATCTTGGCAAATCCAACGGTTAACCGCAACATCCGCTCTGGGACAACCTTGAACACTGACTGGCTATCATACCTATACTCCCTGTAGTTTGTCAAGTACGATTTATACCAAATTAGATGCGATTACCCTGCAATAATCAGTGCACTTTCCTACCAAGCAATCTTAGGTACTATGACCTTAAATGGTTCGATGAATCCTCAAGGTTTTCTAACTTATAGAAAACCAGTTTTAGCACCATCATTATGGCCTGGCGCTGTGGTAATTATGGATAATTTTCCCACCCATAAAAACCAAAAAGTTGTAGAAATATTATCTACAGTTGGAGCTAGCGTTTTCTTTTTACCTCCTTATTCTACCGATTTTAATCCGAGGGAAAAATTTTGGTTTATTTTGAAATAATATTTACGTTCATTAGTCCCGATGACTAGAGATGAGTTAGAAAAAGGTCTAGTTGATTGTTGTGATTATTTGACTAAAGAACAAATTAAAAAACTTTTTTATTATTGTTGTTATTGTAACTAAGTTAAGTGCAAACCGCTATATGTTACCATTATGTCCTAACTATCCCTTTTTTGGCTATATAAGTAATCTAGCCCTTAGACCTCGTTGATAATACTTTCGTGTCTTGATGCAGTCGCTCATGGGGGAAACCACGGCAGTTGCTCATGGGGGGAACCCCCAAGACCGCACTGCCTCCCCAAGACCGCGCTGCATCGCTTATTAGGATGCGCGTCTCATTAATTCGGTTACTAATTCTAGACAAACATCTTTGAAGTTAACCCAGGTTTGACCATATAAACCAACGTAAAAACTGCTATGTCTTCTCTCCAATCGGCCAGATTATTTTACACGAACCACATAGTTTTGGATTCCTTTACGTTTAATGTTATGACCTTGAATAGTTGCAGAAGTATAAGCTATAGTCATCAATAAAACTAGATAAATAAAGCGTTTACCTTCAACGTTAGTCTTTTCTAAATTATAACCACCTGTCTTAAAATCTCTAAACATTTCCATGCCTCGCTTCGCTCGCCAGGCTTCGCCAACGAATCAAATCTTTGTTTGTAAGCTGAAATAGCCGAATTTAAGCTATCCAAATTTGTCAAAATAAACCATCCTTCTTTTGGGGCTACTCCGTTAAGTTTACGTTTCCATTTAGCGGCAACATTAAAACTTATAAAACCACGATTATTCGTGACTTTAATTCCTTTAATAAATAAAGACACTCCAGGTACTAGACCTAAATCATTTAATTTAATCCAACTATTTTTTTGATATTCAACTAACTCATTCTTTTTTAAACGCAAACGGCTTTGTTGCATGAATGATGAAGGGGTCAAAATGCTCCCCCTCTCAGGAGCAGTTTTAAGCATTATGGGCATAGCTATCAGGCATACCCAAATGGGTCATAGGATTGAGGGCAGCACAAGCAAGTA
>NZ_JAAHHZ010000036.1:0-64932 GCF_010672005.1 Moorena sp. SIO4A5
ATCCCCCTAGTCATACCTCTCCTGTTTCAGGAGGCTCCTCCTAGGAACGAGCCGCACTCCCACATCGCCTTTCGGCAAAGCCGACGCTACGCGAACAGGAAAATCCCGACGGCTCCATTGAAATCTCTAGGGATTTCGTATCCGCAACGTGGACATTGAAAATTCTTAGAACTACCAAGTTTTCTATGAATGTGTCCGCACTTTGTACAAGTCTTGGAGGTATATTCCTCTGTTATCCTCACTAATTTGGAACCATAACGGTTGCACAAATGCTCTAAAATCTGAGAGAACTGATAAAAAGCCCATGTCATCATCGCCCTAGCTGTCTTGCTTTTTAGTTTTCGCTTCTTTTTGACAACCATCTGCGACGTCTCAAAGGTAGGTAAGACGATCACATCGTAGTTTCTTGCCAAAAACGATGCTACTTGTTTGTGCAATTCAGTTCTCAGACTTCTGATCTTAGTTCTGAGTCTTTCCATAGCTATCCTTAGCTTGTATCGGCGACGTTTGTGTGTGCTTCCTTTTGATTTGTCATGCTCACTTTTTAACTTATCTAGATGGGAACAAAGTTTAGCTATTCTCTGAAAATCATTATTTGCGAACTCCAAGAAATCCGTGCCGTCAAACCCAGTCATGAACGTCCTAACTCCAGGATCTAAAGCTATCACTTTCTTGGTTTCAGTAGGCTCAATGTCAAACTCTACTGGAAAGTGCGCGAACCATCTCCCTTTGTTATAAGTAAGTTCAGTAGAACCATCAGTTAGTACACAGAAATCCTGACCTTTGAATTCGGGTTTTGGCAGATGTTTGGTTTTGGAAACCATCCACCGGCCAGCCTTGTAAGCCGTAGGGTCAAACTGGATCGTCAGATGATGATCTCGCACGCTACGAAATTTACCTATTTTTAATCCAGCTTGTGGGTTTGGCAAAAGGTTCTTCCCTTTCCCAACAGACTTCGGTTGTTTGGCGGTCTCTTTCCACGCCGTATAAGCCTCCATTGAAGCGTTATCTAAAATTTTGGAGACGTTTAAATCTCTGCACCACTGCGGAATAAGTCCGGATTGTTTCAACCAAGTTCTAAAGCCATGTTTTCCTCCTTTCTTTCCGACTTTTGTGTACCCCTGGTTCCGATTGAGCTGCTCGATCGATATGTTATAAACCTTGCGAACAGCAGAAACCCATTTTTTCCAGATCTTCTCAAGTTCTTTGCTTGGGTAAACTCGGTAACTCACTGTCTTCAAGGATTTTTCCCTTGTACTTCCTGAGTCCGTAGAGCCTACAACTGAAGACGTGGATAATTGCGAGAACATCTTCAACCATCTCTTGTTCTGGGCTGAGGTTCTTTTCGTCGAGAACCAATATTTTAGTTTGGAATTTAGAGCACAACCATGAGATAAGATCGAATCCAAAGCGACAGAGCCGATCTTTGTGGGCAACGACAATATACTTGCAAGTGCCGCTGAGAACTCTGTCCAATAGGGAGTGAAGACCTTTTCTTTTGAAGTTGAGACCGCTGCCGATGTCTCGGATGACTTCTGCGTCTGGGTAACGAGACTTAAGAAACTGTACTTGTTGATCGAGATCATCTCTTTGAGAGCGGCTTGAAACCCTTGCATATAGGATTGCTGCTCTTTCGTCTCTATCTGTTTTTTTTGTTGAAATAGAGACAACTGAGTCAAGATTGTATCTTCTTTGTCCTCCAGGGGTTTTAATTCCTTGGATTTTGCCTTCGTCAAGCCACCTTTCAAGTGTCCTGGTACTGACCCCGAGCCTGGTAGCAGCGACTCGGGGAGGAACATATTTAATTTGTTCATTCATTGACACATCTGGTTCAGTACACTGACATTATCGAACAAGATGTCGAAAAATGTCAAATATGTCGGGAAAAATATTTATCAGGACTTAACTCCTTTGGAAGTGCTTCAACCCTCCATCGCTGCTCTAACCCAAGCCTATCTTACCGCTTTTCCCGGGATTGAGTCGGCTCGTCCCAACTGGCTTAAACGAGTAGTTCAGTTTACCGGTTTGGCACTGATTCACCAAATTCAGGCAATGATTTACTATCAGAAATCCTTCGACAATACTGGAATCTGTATGCTCCAGGTTGCCAAAAGTCTACTCTGCCGACCACAACAATCTGTGCCAACAGTTTTTGGGATCTCAGAATCAGAACTGATATCAAATCCGGTAATCCCCTAGAAAGGGTGCATCTCAGTTTTGCAATTAGGCAAAAATTCCGGCGAAAATTCCCACACTTCCCGCGCCCCCGCCCCACACTACCCACACTTACCACACTACCCACACTTACCACGCTACCCACACTTACCATCTTTTTTACAAATATGAGATGCACCCGGTATATTTACCGTCTTCAAGAAAAATTCATCAAAAATTTTTAGCTCTGTCAGGATTTTATGAAAAACTCGTGAAAGTTGTATTAGTCATTCATCCGGGATTACACAGAACACTAATTGACCAAGGTCACTGCTCATAAATGAGTAATACTAAATGGTTACTTATATGGTAACGATATAAAATTATAAATGGGGAATTTGTATCCATTTTTTTTTACCACAGGTTAATTTCCGACGATTTTAAATATACCTATTACTCCGTAAAAATTTAATTGAGGGCTAAACTAGGCTTTTCTATACTAGGCACCCTTAACCAAGGCATTAGGAATCAATAATTAAAACCTAAAACCTTACTATAACCCTCAACCCAAAATTCAAAGAGTCATAAAAATTCTGACATTGCCTGAATCAAGGGCAGAGGAGCCGTACGTCTAGGTACGGTAAAAACCTAGGGTGTTCATAGGATTGCGAAACTTTACACACAATTCCTACATAGTTAAAATATACTCTCTAAAAAATGACGATTTAATCGACATTATAATTCCTATTATATCATGATGCAGTCAAGGTTAAAGACTTCTTCCCAGGCAGGGTTTATCAATGAAGCTGCTGTAGTCCAGTTACCGATCCGCCTGAGCAGACTCGAAGCAATAGAATTTAAAGAAACCTGTGATCAGCTTCTCCAAAAACCTTATTGTCCTAAGCTTATCATTGCTGACTTGAGTCAGACAGGGTTTATCGATAGTAGCGGAATTGGTGCCTTAGTCAGGAATCACAAAATCACTCAGGAAAACGGGGTCTCACTAATACTAAGGGGTATAACTCCTCCAGTTATGGCTGTGTTGGTCATGACTGGGCTAGACAAAAAATTAATTCTAGACCCCCTAGATAACCTAACAACAATAGCTGTCAATTGGTCAAAGGCTCAGTTACCCACAACTCACCCATCTACAAGCTCTTGGGCTAAGCGATGCTTAGACATAGTGGGGGGAATAGTAGGTTTAGGAATTACTGCCATATTATTTATTCCCATTGCGATCGCGATTAAACTCGACAGTCCTGGCCCAATCTTCTTTAGTCAAATTCGCTGTGGTTGGATGGGTAAAAGATTTCGGATCTGGAAATTCCGCTCGATGTATACTGATGCTGAAGCCCAGAAAGATAGCGTTCAAAATCAAGCTAAGGATGCCAAGATATTCAAAAACGAAAATGACCCTAGAATCACCAGGGTGGGTCGGTTTTTGCGGAAAACTAGTTTGGATGAACTACCTCAGTTCTGGAATGTCATTAAAGGTGAAATGAGTTTGGTAGGTACTAGACCACCGGTACCTAAGGAAGTGGAAATCTATGAGGTTCCCGAGTGGCAACGGTTGAATGTTAAACCGGGAATGACTGGAGAGTGGCAGGTGCATGGGCGATCGCAAGTTCGGGATTTTGCAGATATAATTAAACTGGATTTACGCTACCAACGAAACTGGAGCTTAATGTATGACATTAAGCTCATTATCAAAACAATTTTTATCTTGTTGTCGAAAAATAATGGAGCCGTTTAGGCTCAAAAATATCTTGGTAAAATTCCGGATACAAATTAAATCTAATGGTAAATAGATTAGAGTATTCTCTAGCAATAGGTTTTCCATTAAACAAGCATGAAAGTTGCCCTAGTTCATGATTATCTAACGCAAAAGGGTGGAGCAGAACGGGTATTTGAACTGCTTTGTAAGCGCTTCCCTAGTGCTGATGTGTTCACATCCTTGTATGATGCCCAGAACACCATTGACCTAGGTGAGCGCCTAGTGCATACCACCGGACTTCAGAACATTCCAGGGTCAACGAAATACTTCAGACTCTTGGCTCCGTTTTACTATCCAGCTTTTCGAGCCTTGGATTTAGAAAATTACGATTTGATTATCAGTAGTTGTTCAAGCTTCGCAAAGGCGGTCAAGAAAAAATTAGGAGCCAAGCATGTTTGCTTTTGCCACAATGTCACCCGTTTTTTGTGGGATACGCAAACTTACCTCAAGGAGTATGGAGAATATAGAGCGTTTTCTCCTGTAATTGATAAAGTCTTCCAATTGATCAGAAAAGTAGACCTGGACTATGCCCAGGAGCCGGACATTTACATTGCTAACTCGACCACTGTCGCTCGGCGTATCCAGAATATCTATGGTAAGCCAGCCATGACGGTCAACTATCCAATTAATAGCCATAAATTTGTGTTTTCCGACCAAAAGGAAGACTTTTACCTAGTATCATCTCGTTTACTGGGTTACAAGCGTATCGATCTGATTATCGAGGCGTTTAATTGGCTAGGCTGGCCCTTATTAGTATCTGGTGATGGTCCAGAGCGAGAGCGTCTAGAATCTAAAGCTTTGGACAATATTCGATTCTTGGGATACGTCAGCGATAAACAGCGTTGTCATTTGATGGCAAAAGCTCGTGGGGTGATCGTGGCGGCTTTAGAAGATTACGGTTTAGTGCCAATCGAAGCCAACGCCAGTGGTACCCCAGTAATTGCCTACGGTGCAGGTGGTGTTTTGGATACTCAGATACCAGGGACGACAGGGGTGTTTTTTCAACGGCAAACACCGGAAGCACTCCAAGCTGCACTACTTGAGGCTAGGGAAATTCCCTGGAATTATGCCAAAATCCGAGACCATGCCCTGAGTCATTTCACTGAAGACGTTTTCTTTAACAAAGTTGGGCAAATTATTGATAAAACCGTCAGCGGGCAGCCTGTTAATTTGAGCTATTCCTTTCCCCATTCAACCAAGGTTCCCACTTTAGCTACGTGACAGGATAGTGGCTGGACTGATTTTAGATTTTAGATTTTGGATTTTGGATTTTGGATTTTTTCGTTGATTTCTTTGGATTTATACTGGTCGATACTCCAAAATCATCAGATCCAATCTGGTGGACTAATCAATATAGTCCTGCTCGGGTGACTGCTGATGGGTAATAGATAATATCATGTCCGGTTGACTACTTCTTTTTATACCCTTTCTCTAAAAGGGATGCAACCTATGATTGTCGGTTCATTGGTAATGGGTAATGGGTAATGGGTAATCAGGCTCCAAGTCCTAATTTCCCATTCCCAAAAGGTAGGTAAAATTTGTTGCAGGTATCCTGGATAATTTTGCTTACCAAAGATTTTTCATATTTAAATTGCAATTTAAATATTGCAATTTTTAAAGGGTTAATAGTTAATTTAAAATTAACTATTTTGAAAAAAATGATAAAACCCTAGGGAATATTAACAACGTGATTAACCGGATTTTATCTCAACCGATTACTAATCATCCCGGGACTAGTTTAGACTTGATTCACTCGACTTGATGTCAATTTAACATCCAATCCAAACTTGTCAATCATTAATCTAAAATCCCATGAAGGAACTTGATTTAAACGGAGCAGCTGAAACAGATGCAGGGTATGGCCAACTGTTGGCAGTTTTGTGGCGCAGACGCTTGTGGATTATAAGTGTACTGTTGACAAGCTTGCCGATTGCCTTCTATCTCACTCTGAAGAAAGAGCCGACTTATATCAGCTCTCTACAGCTGTTGGTGGAGCCTAATTATATAGATAAAACACGAGGAATCGAGAGTCAGTTTACTGAGTCCACTGTTGATATCGATTATGCTACTCAGTTACAGCTGATGCGTAGTTCTGAATTGATTCAACGAGCAGTGGATTTGCTTCGTGATGACTACCCAGATATCACAGTCGGTGATATTAGAGGCTCCTTAAGATTAGCTCAAGTACTGCAGGGTAAAACCGAAACTAAGGTATTTCAAGCGGTCTACACAAGCAATGACCGGATTAAAACTCAAAAAGTACTGCAAGCTATTCAAAAGGTTTATCAAGATTACAACCTAGAGCAGCAGGAAATGCGGTTGAATAAAGGTCTTGCTTTTATCAATCAGCAGTTGCCAACAGCTCGTAATAATCTTGAGCAAGCTGAGCAACGGCTAGAGCAGTTTCGCAAGAGCAAAAACCTGATTGATCCCTCACAACAAGCTCTAGCTGTCAGTCAAACTCTGAATGGGATTGAACAGGAGCGCCGAGCCATCCGCGCTCAGTACATGGAAACTCAAACTCGCTACCAGGCTGTTCAGCAAAAACTGGCTCGTTCACCGCAAAATGCCTTGACATCGTCCCGCTTGAGTCAATCTGGGCGCTATCAAAATTTGCTCAATGAAATCCAAAGAATAGAACTGGCTTTGGTGGAGCAAAGTCGGATTTATACTGAAGCTCATCCTAGTATTCAAAAATTAATTGAACAGCGTCAGAGTGTGTTTGCGCTCTTGCAGGAAGAGACTAGACGGGTTTTAGGGCAAGTTCCGACTCAACTGGTTACCACTGGAAGTAACCTCCTGACAGAAGGACAGCTCGGTGGTGTTGATATCAATCTGGTCAACGAACTGATCACCTCGCAAATTAATCTAGTGAGTCTACAAACTCGTGATCAAGCCCTGGCCAAAACAGAGCAGGAAATCCGTATCCAACTCAGGGAATTTCCAGCCCTGATTGCTCAGTACAATCGTCTACAACCGCAAGTAGCCATTCAACAAAATACTCTGCAGCAGCTACTACAAGCACGGCAGGAGTTAAGCATCGAATTGGCTCGGGGGGGATTTAACTGGCAAGTTGTAGAAGCACCTTTACCGGGCTCGAAGACCGGTCCTAATATGACCCAAGACCTATTATTGGGTGCAGTGGTTGGGTTATTTCTCGGTGGTGTGGCTGCCTTTGTGCGGGAAGCCATGGATGATGGAATTCATACCTCTGATGATCTGAAAAATCAAGTGGCTCTACCCTTGCTAGGTATGATTCCAGAATTGCCAGAGGGTAAAATCAGTAAACCTGTTCTGAATCTTAGCTTGAGCCAGTCCGAGAAAGCACTTCCGATGATGGAACTGTTGGGATGGCGACCATTTCAGGAAGCACTGGACATGATTTATGTGAATATCCAGTTGCTCAATTCTGGTTCTGAGTGGAAATCCCTGATGGTTACGTCAGCGCTATCTGGTGAGGGCAAGTCAACTCTGGCGTTGGGTTTAGCCTTGAGTGCTGCTCGTTTACATCGACGAGTACTGCTAATTGATGTAGATATGCGCCGTCCGAGGTTGCACCAACAACTTGGCCTCTCCAATCAGGAAGGACTTTCTACTTTATTGGAAGATGATACTGCTACACCCAGCCCAGTTAGTATCTCACCTTTGGGGTCAACCATTGATGTTTTGACTGCTGGACCAACCCCAATTGACCCAGTTAAGCTGTTGGGTTCTAAACGGATGAAGAACTTAATGGCAGAGTTTCAGCAGACCTATGATCTGGTGTTGCTGGATACTCCCCCAGTGTTAGGTATGGTGGATGCACTCCAAGCAGCATCTTTGTGCCAAGGTGTGCTGATGGTAGGACGCCTAGAGCGAGTTACTCAATCTCAACTCACCCAGGCTACTGCTATACTCAGGAATTTAAACCTGATTGGAATCATTGCTAACGGGGTCAAGAGTTCTAATCAGAACTACGCTTACTATGGTTCGCGAAACAGCCATGGTGCTATTGAACCAAAGCAGCCTGTATCTGATCTTCCAGTGTCTCCACAACTAGAGCGTCAGTTAAGCAATCATGTCAAGTCTCGTTGAATTTTTTGGTTAATTGCTAATTGAAACTTGCTCATTAACAAGTTTCAAGTTTCAATTAACGAACACCTGAGAATGATACGTATTAAACCTGAGACTATCTAACCTTTGACTTTTGATTTTCGTGAAATGGAGTAACTATTGATGACGACTTCCAGAATCATACTAACAACCTCCAAAATCTCAATCCTAGATATCGATGATGAGCCAGAAGCACTCAGTTCTTTGCCTCCCTGCAAGCTCAAGTGGCGACAGAAACAGTTGTGGGTACTCCCTATCAAAAAAAATGAACAGCATTATTTACCTCCATTGCAAAGTCAGTCCTGGTTAAGTAATTGCTTGCAACGCTCGTCGGTAGGGCTGGTTTGTATCGACCCCAATCTGGGTGAAACAGGGTTAAAAGTTTGGACCAATGCCTGTGAGCAAGCGAAGAAGAAAGCTGTTCTAAGGGTACCGTTCAACTCAGAATTGTCTAGTAGGGAAAAACTATTCCGATCTCGACTAAGGCGGGTGATGGATTCGAGTTTAGCTGCTCTATTGCTACTGATTCTGAGTCCAGTGCTCCTGGGATTGATGTTGCTGATAGCGATTTTTTCACCAGGACCAGTCTTTTCTCGGCAATTGCTGGCTGGAGAACGGGGTAAGCTGTTCCAAGTGATTAAATTTCGCACTGAAGCTATACACAAAGGCAAAGTCACGTCTAAGATGACACATTTTGGAAAGTGGCTGCGTCAATATTGTCTGGATGGACTACCGCAGTTAGTGAATGTACTAAGGGGTGAGATGAGTTTAGTCGGACCACGTCCTTGGAAACTGGATGAGGTGATTCGGATGACCCAGGAGGAGCGGCGACAGCTGAGGTTGTTGCCAGGAATGATCAGGCTTCACCAAGAAGATATGCGATCGCATGTGTTCGATTCTCAAAGTACTCCAGTGCTGTAATAGCAATCCCTGTAGGAATTGTGAGAATTTTTGATGCCATATTCCCTACTCCCTACTCCCTACTCCCTACTCCCTACTCCCTGTAAAGTTAATAACTTCCTAACTTATTAAGTTATTAATTGCAATTTTCAATTTTGATTTGCCTTTGTGTTCATCCCGTACATTAGCAAACTAATTACTCTAATCAGAGTTGTGAGAAATCGTGACAGACATTAAACGAGCATTAATCACTGGCATTACCGGTCAAGATGGGTCTTATCTAGCGGAACTGCTGCTGGAAAAAGGGTACGAAGTCCATGGCATTATCCGACGCACGTCTACCTTCAACACAGATCGTATCGACCACATCTACCAAGACCCCCACAATCCCCAGACACGGTTATTTCTCCATTACGGAGACCTGACTGATGGCTTGACACTACAACGCATCCTAGAAGACGTGCAGCCGATAGAGGTGTACAACCTCGGAGCTCAGTCCCATGTGCGGGTCAGCTTTGATTCACCAGAATACACCGTCGATGCCACAGGTATGGGAACCCTGCGTTTGTTGGAAGCGGTACGGCACTATCAACAGCGGATTGGCTCTCAGGTACGCTTTTACCAGGCTGGCTCTTCTGAAATGTTTGGGCTAGTGCAGGCTGTCCCTCAGTCTGAAACTACACCGTTTTATCCCCGTAGCCCTTATGCCTGTGCAAAAGTTTACGCCCACTGGCAAACGATTAACTATCGCGAATCCTATGGGCTATTCGCCTGTAATGGTATTTTGTTTAACCACGAAAGTCCCCGGCGCGGCGAAACCTTTGTCACTCGCAAAATTACCCGTGCTTTGGCGCGCATTGTAGCTGGTCAGCAGAAGAAACTTTACCTGGGCAATCTCGATGCCAGACGGGACTGGGGCTATGCCAAGGATTATGTTCGCGCTATGTGGCTAATGCTGCAACAAGACGAACCCGATGACTATGTTGTTGCTACCGGTCAAACTCAATCAATTCGGGAGTTTCTCGATATTGCCTTTGGCTTAGTGAATTTGGATTGGCAGCAATACGTTGAAATCGATCCACGGTACTTTCGACCTGCTGAAGTAGACCTGTTGTTAGGTGATGCCACCAAGGCTAATACCATACTAGGTTGGCAACCTTCAGTGAGCTTTAAACAACTGGTTGAAATCATGGTTAATGCTGACCTTCAGGCACTAGGTATCATGCCTGTCACCTCTTGTACTCAATCTGCTGATACTGCCTTTATTCGTGAGGTTGTTACCGCTGGTAATCCCTAGTAATGATATGGTCTAATCCCATTTTTAGTAATGGATTAGAGAGATAGTTAGTCGCCCTTTGGGTAATGGGTAACGGGTAATGGTTAACGGGTAATTGGGAATTGGTAATTGAGAAAAAGACTATTGCTGCTGTGAAACACTACGAGGAGAGCGCAATTCCCCATTATCCATTACCTATTAACAGACTAGTATAAGACGTTGTTGATGGATTAGCGTTGCATAAAATAAGCGATTATCCGTAGGATACGCTACGCGAACGCACTGTCTTAGAAGCAGGAATTACGCACCAAGAGCCTTAAAACCTGGTTTCTCGCTATAAATCAAAGCTCCAGAGAATTATGTGATTGCTTCCGGAGTGAATCACTCCGTTCGTGAATTAGTAGATTGTGCTTGTAGTAACGTTGGTCTTGATTATCAAGATTTTGTGGAAGTTGATCAGAGGTTTTATCGTCCAACCGAAACAGTGCCCCTTTGTGGGGATAGCTGGAAAATTCGGGATGAGCTGAATTGGAAGAGTAAAAATAAATTTCCTGATATTGTCGCGGAAATGGTGGAGAGTGATCTTAGTTTTTTTAGCTAAACTTGTTTAAGTTAAGCATACCCCCCATCAAAATAGGTCTAAATAAAACCAGTGATTATTCTATATAGAATTGCTGAAATAAAGCTTATTGATTCTGTAATCAGATTTACAAAATCAACTAAATTGTGGCAAGACAACCACTTCATATTAAGGGAATTTAAATTCCTTAAACAAGCTGCTTTTTTTGCTATTGTTTTAACGATACTTGCTTCACTATTTGAAGGATTTGGATTAGGGTTTATCCTAAATTTTTTACAAAATCTAACCGACCCTAATGCTACCCCAATTCAGACAGGTATTAACTGGTTCGATATATCGGTACTTGGAGTAAATAGACCGTTCAATGATAGAATTTACCGGATATCTGCTCTAATTCTGATCACAACCTGGTTCCGTTCAGCCTTTATGTTTGGTGGACGCAGGTACAGCATGATAACTCAGATGAATTTGTTAGATAGGCTGCGCAAGAAGCTATTTGAGCAACTTCAACGGCTGAGTTTGGGTTACTTTTCTCATAGTCGTTCTGGAGCGCTAGTTTACAGTCTAACTACCGAACTAGAAAAAATTAATCAAGCTTTTGATGTGACAGCTTTTATGTTGACTAGAGTTTCTCTTCTAGTTGTCTATGTCACATCAATGTTCTTGCTTTCTTGGCAACTTTCCATTGCCTCATTAATGCTCTTTAGCCTGATGAGTGTTGGTCTTTCTAACTTGGTTAAAAGGGTGCGAGAGACAAGTTTTGATGTTTCAAAGGCAGGCAGTAACTTTACATCAGTTGCTGTAGAGTTTATCAATGGCATTCGCACAGTTAAGGCATTTGCAAGTCAAGAATTTGAGCGTAGACGATTCTATAACGCTAGCGAAAACGTTGCAAACATCACTATCAAATCTGCATCATTTGGGTATGCCATAGAACCGATTGGGGAAAGCTTAGCCACCACAATTCTGATCGGCATGATTATTGTAGCATTTACCATCTTCGTTCCTAATGGACAGATGCAGGCAGCTTCATTACTCACCTTCTTGTTTGTTTTGTTTCGTCTGATCCCGATTATACGTCTGATTAATAATGCCAGAGGGCGTCTTGGGGAATTCACCGGACCAATGAATAACATTAAAGAGCTGCTGAGAACTGACAACAAACCATACTTGCAGAATGGTAACGTGCAATTTTCAGGATTGCAGCGAGCCATTGAGTTTGCTTCGGTGGATTTTGGTTACGATCCCTCTAACCTAGTACTGCACGATATTACCTTAACTATCAACAAAGGAGAGACAACAGCCCTGGTCGGTGCTTCTGGTTCAGGTAAAACAACCCTTGCTGACTTAATTCCCCGATTTTATGACCCAACCGCAGGTAAAATTATCATTGATGGCACTGACTTACAAGAGTTTGACATCAACTCTGTGCGTCGTAAACTAGCTATTGTTAGTCAGGATACATTTATTTTCAACACCTCTGTTCGCAATAACATTGCTTATGGTTCAGAACAGGCAGATGACCTGGCAATTCGAGAAGCCGCAAAACTTGCCAATGCATTAGACTTCATCCTAGATTTGCCTGAAGGTTTTGACACGCAACTGGGTGATCGGGGAGTTCGATTATCTGGAGGTCAACGTCAACGGCTGGCAATTGCTCGTGCTTTACTGCGAGCACCAGAGATTCTGATCTTAGATGAGGCAACTAGTGCCTTAGATTCTGTGTCTGAGCGCCTGATTCAGGAGTCCTTAGAAAAACTTGCTGTAGGACGGACAGTAATTACCATTGCCCATCGCTTATCGACCATTGCCAAAGCTGATAAGGTAGTCGTTCTCGAACAGGGGCGAATTGTGGAGCAAGGAAAGTATCAAGAGTTACTCGAAAAGCGCGGTAAACTTTGGAAATATCACAAGATGCAGCATGAAGTTGGTCAAACAAATTAAGACTAGCTAGTAGCAATTATCAATGTCCAACTCTAGTAGTAACTATCATTGATTGCTTGTCAATATTATCGGAGTATTAACATGTTCGTAATTGTTAGAAAAACAGGTCAATTAGGCAATAGAATGATGCTATTTGCCAACTTTATGGCTTTTGCATTGGAATACAACTTCAAAGTCATAAATCCTGCCTTTGATGAATATGCAGTTTTTTTTGAGGGAACCCATAACGATTTTTTTTGTCGATACCCTGCCCAAAAATCAGTTCTTAAAGGCAATAGTCTTAAACTGAAAAGAAATTTTCATAGATTCGTTTACCATTCAACCCGCTTATTGGTTAAAGATTATACAGATTTGAAGTTCTCCAATATAAATATTTTAAGAGATACTGGAGTACACAAAGCTGTAATTTTTAATGATAAATTTGCCAAGTTTTTTAGTGAAAAAAACTTAGTATTTATTCATGGATATTGGTTTAGAAATTCTGTACTCTTTTTGAAGTATGCAGAAACAATAAGGAAGTTTTTTACGCCAATACAGCAACATACTCAAACGATAAACCAACTCGTAAGTAACCTAAAAAAATCCTGTGACATTCTGGTTGGGGTTCACATTAGACAGGGGGATTATAAAAAATTGCTAGGAGCAAAATATCTCTATACTACTGATGAATATGTCAGTTTGATGAAAAAAACAGAAGCTCTTTTCAATGGAAAAAAAGTCAAATTTTTAATATGTTCAAATGTGCCCCAGGACAGAGAGAAATTCTCAAAATTAGATTTCGCTTTTGCCAACAACCACATTGTAGAAGATATGTACTCACTTGCTCAGTGTGACTATATCATAGGTCCCCCAAGTACCTATAACATGTGGGCTGCTTTTTATGGACGGGTACCTTTGTACTGGATTGAAGATCCCAATGCTGACATATCCTTAGACAGTTTTCAAATTTATGATGTGCCACTAGATGTCGCTCCTCCAATTTCATTTGCACAGTAATTAATTCCTTATTACAACCAGAGGCAAGATAACAAGGATATGTCAAACCATCAAGAAGCGCAAGAGCCGCTAGTCAGTGTTATCATCCCCACCTATAACCGCTTGATATACCTCAAGCAAGCAGTTGAAAGCGTACTCCAGCAGACCTACAAAAATCTTGAAATTATCGTTTCTGACGATTGTAGCCCTGAGAATCCGCAAGCTATGATTGAGTCCTTTCAAGATGCTCGGATCCGATTCCGTCGGAACTCAAAGAATCTAGGAAATGGTCCCAATGTTGCTGGCGCATTTAAACAAGCTCAGGGAAAATATGTAGCAAGTCTCAATGACGATGACCTGTGGAATCCAGACTTTTTAGAAAAGCTAGTTCCTCCCCTAGAAGCGAATCCAAATGTAGTTGTAGCTTTTTGCGACCATTATATTATCGACGCAGATGGCGTAATTAATTATGCAACTACTGAAGAACATACCCGGCTTTGGAAGCGTGACCAACTTAAAGCAAAGGTATACCAGCCGTTCTGTACTATCGGACTAGTAGACCAAGCAGTGTCTCCTGCATCCTCTGCTTTGATTCGCAGGGACAAGGTTAATTGGGATGAACTGTTGTCAGTGGGGGTCTATTGGGATTACTACCTAACCTATCTAGCTTGCCGCAGTGGTGATGGCGCGTACTACTATCCAGAAAGACTGACTCGATACCGCGTGCATGAGTTATCTGAAACCCATATCAGTGGGAGTGGAAACGCCAAGGCTCAGATCCGCAAAGGCAAATCCGGTATTTTTTGCTACGAACACTTTTTAGCAGATGCTCAATTACAAAAGCATCGGAGTTACTTTACCCAGAAATTAGCACAAGCGAACACAACTCTGGGTATTGGACTGATACGGGATGGACGGTTAGCAGAAGCACGCCCCTATCTTTTTCGTGCCTTGAGTCAAAATTTCAGTCTGCGAACTGTAGCAGCTCTCATGCTCACCGTTATACCTCAACAATTAGCAAATCCTTTCGAGATATCTTCCAGAGGGGAAATTATCCAACAGACAAAAGTACATTCAAAATTACATTAATAATTTCAGTAATTACCATGACTATTTCAACACCAGAAAACGTAAAAGAAGTTCTTCATAACTCTCTAGGACAGTTAGACAAATTTGAAGAATGTATACTGCTAGACAATCCTGATCATTACAATATTGGCGACCACCTGATTTGGTTAGGCTCTGTACTCTTTTTGACAGATACCTTAAAAACGAAAATCAAGTATGCCACTGGTATTAACGGTTTCTCTGATGCCAGCCTAAAAAAAATTGATCAATGCCCCATAATCTTTAATGGAGGAGGCGCATTAGGTGATCTATATGAAGGTTTTCAAAATTTTAGAGAATCGATCATAGAAAACTATCGAGATCGACCAATTATTATTTTTCCTCAGACTATTTATTTTAAAAATCCCGAAAACCTCAAAAAAGCAGCAAAAGTTTTTAACTCCCATCCTAACCTAACCCTATTTACCCGAGATCAAGTCAGCTATGAAATTGCTCTTAAAAATTTCTGGAATTGTCGGGTGATTAAAGCCCCTGATATGGCATTTCAAATGGCTGGTCTATCTACTGACTCTATCCAGCCTGCTCAAGACAATTCTAGTCTTTATCTTTCCCGAAAGGATCAAGAACTTAAGGCCACTAGTAACCTGAGTCTTTCTTCTAAGATACAAAATCTCGTATTAGAAGACTGGGTTTCAGATAGATGGACTCTAAGAACTACTAAGCAACTCTCTAAAGGTTGGTATTGGCGTATCCCAGGATTGGTCAGAATAATTCGGGAAGTTTATGAGCGAGGATTAGCAACTCCTAAAGAATGGTTATCCCGACAAAACTGGAAGTATTTTCATACTAATACTGCGAAATTTAAAACAACCCATAACTCCCAAATTAATCTAGCATCTTGGGGCCTGATGCACAGCGGCATCTATCAATTCAAAAGGCATCGTTTAATTATCACTAATCGTTTGCATGGTCATATCCTTAGTACTCTTTTAGAGATTCCTCATATCTTTCTTCCTAACTCTTATTACAAGAATGAAGCATTTTACGAAGCATGGACTTCACAAATTCCCTTCGCCCGGTTTATAAAAGAACGCTCAGAACTTGAAGTAGCTGTAGAAGAAATGTTAGAGTCCTATCCTTTATAAATAGGACTTAAGTAATAGATAGTACTTAAGTAGTAGGGGGCGTTAATAACACATTCCACAGGTATAGTTACTGGGTAAGGCTTGATAGATAAAACGCGAATAAAATTCGCTAATATTTAAACCTAAGAGTCAATCATGACTAAAATTGTTTACCTAATTGCTTCTCATAGCAATCCAGACCAAATTGTCAGACTAGTCAAGAAACTTAAGACTGGTAACCCTGAGTCCCAGGTCTTAATTCACCATGATCAATCTAAGTCGAGCCTTAGCCCAACTTCTTTTGAGCATATCAACAATGTTCACATCCTGGAAGACTATGTTCCAGTTGAGTGGGCAGATTTTTCTATGGTGGAAATGGAACTTCGCTGCATCAACTGGTTAATAGATAATTCTGTGACATTTGACTGGTTAATCTTCCTCTCTGGTCAAGACTATCCCCTTCAGCCAATCAGCCAAATCGAGCAGTTCTTGCAGAACACCGAATATGACGGATTTATGGAATATTTTCCGGTACAAGAACCACCAGAAACAGCTTGGCAGTGGGGCAAAGATTTGGGCATAGAGCGCTATTTTTTTCGCTACTATAAGCTGCCAGCTAGTCTAAAGACTATAGTATATAAACTATATCGTGTTGTCAATTGGCAGCCCCTAGTCCGGATCAGGGCTGGTAAGTTTGGTGCCAGAATAGCAATCCGTTGCGTTTCAACACCTTTCACTCCAGAGTTTCAGTGCTACGCGGGTTCTCAGTGGCACACACTTTCCTATCGCTGTATTCAATATATCCATCAATTTGTTCAGCGTAACCCAGCATTTGTAGAACACTATCGAAACACACTCGTACCAGATGAGTCTTTCATCCAGAGCATCCTGCTCAACCAGTCGATGCTAAAAATAGTCAATGATAACAAACGTTATATCTCTTGGACTCCTCCCTATCCAGCCATAATGGGTGTCCAAGATTTTGAGTCAATGATTACCTCTGGTAAGCACTTTGCCCGCAAGTTCGATGACAAAGTAGATGCCAAAGTTCTCGATATGCTTGACAAACATCTTGGGTAAGATGGGAAGAATAGGGAAGAATCTACCTATAGTCATTCTGATTTCTCTAAGGTTTACAGCAAGTTTCGCCCCCCTAGCCCCCCAATTCTGGGGGTAAATTGAGTTAAAGTCCCCCAGAATTGGGGGATTTAGGGGGCTTGCAGCTGTCGTTAGTGAGGTCAATTCATCTGAAAACGGCTGTAAATTAGGATTACTAGATCAGGTAGTTAAAGACTTCTGCGAAGGATGCACTAGTCAGAGTTTTCGATAATTTTAACAGGATAGCTACTTATGAAACTCTGTATCGTTACCCACAAAGTCATGAAAAATGATGGCCAAGGTCGAGTCAACTATGAAGTCGCCAAAGAAGCCATTCGTCGCGGTCATCAGGTCACCTTATTAGCCAGTAATGTCGCCCCAGAACTCCAGCAGAGTAATCAGGTAAACTGGATTTTGATTCCAGTTAAAAGGTGGCCAACAGCACTAATTCGTCATCTGGTCTTTTCCTGGCGGAGTGGCAATTGGTTAAATCAACACCGTAGTGAGCTCAACTTAGTAAAGGTTAACGGGTCCATTACCAGAGCTGGCTCAGATGTGAATGCTGTACATTTTGTCCACAGTTCTTGGTTGCGATCGCCTGCCCATACCTCTCGGCTACGTCGGGATTTGTATGGTCTTTACCAGCGGCTAGTTACAACCTTGAATGCCCATTGGGAAAAAAAATCCTTCCGTCAGGCAAAAGTAGTAGTCGCAGTTTCCGGAAAGGTCAAGAAAGAATTAGTAGACATTGGTGTACCCCCTGAATCCATTCGGGTGATTGTGAATGGTGTTGACTTACAAGAATTTTATCCCGGTGTGGCTGACCGCAAACAATTGGGTCTTCCCGAGGGAGTGCCTTTAGCATTTTTTGCTGGAGACATCCGAACACCTCGGAAGAACTTGGATACAATTTTGCACGCCTTAGTCCAAGTGCCTGAGTTACACCTAGCTGTTGCTGGCATCACAGAAGGTAGTCCCTATCCTCAGCTAGCCGCAACCCTAAATGTGAGCGAACGGGTACATTTTCTCGGGTACCGACGTGACCTCCCTGAGATTATGCGGGCGGTGGATTTATTTGTTTTCCCATCCCGCTATGAAGCTTGCACACTAGTGCTCCTAGAAGCAATGGCTTCTGGCTTGCCAGTGATTACAGCAAGCACAGCCGGGGGGGCTGAATTAGTTACCCCAGCCTGCGGAGTGGTCTTGTCTGACCCCAACGATACCCAGGCTTTGGCAAAGGAGTTAAGTCTTCTGGCTACTAATCCTGAAAAAAGGAAACAGATGAGCCAAGCTGCACCAAAGATAGCCGCCCAATACAGTTGGGAAAAGATGGCACAAAGCTATGTGGATTTATGTGAAGAACTGATCAGGTAGTCTAAATTTAATGTTTCGCAAAGGGAGCAGGGACTTCGGAGCAGGGGGGAGGGAATATGGCATCAAAAATTATCAGAATTCCTAAACGGATCCCTATTGTAATTGATTGGTTTTTGTTGAATGTTGACTGTTGACTGTCAACGGCTAACAGTAGTACAGACTATGGTCGATAAGTGGTCTTTAAGCAATTATTTTATGCTCTGGCAATATAAAAAGGTGATAGTATAATATTTGTCTGGTAAATCAGGACTATTGAAACAATTTGTTAATTTTTTTTTAGTCAATAAATAACCCTATAGAGCCTTTTTGGGAAAATGACCGGATAGCTATTTGTTGCTGTTGAATAAAAAAATAGCACTTTTGACGAAGGAAAATTAAACAGTTCTTACGGTTATTTGATTGTAATATAATTTTCGTATAAAGGAACTACTCCTGATGCAGGACATGAAACCAGTTGCTATTTGCATTCCTACCTATAATCAAGCCCAGTACTTATGGGAGTCAGTGGGTAGCGCTTGCCGTCAAACCTATCCTAATGTGGAAGTTTGGGTGTCAGACGACGCTAGCACTGATGAAACCCCTGAGGTTATGGCACAACTATGCCAGCAGTTTCCTCAAGTACGGTACTATCGACAGCCTAAAAACCTAGGTATGGCGGCTAACAACAATTGGGTTTTGAAACAGCCAAACACTGAATTTATTGTTCGTTTGGATTCAGATGATGCCCTGTTACCCAACTATGTAGAAACGTTACTACCCCTGCTAGAGAACCATCCAGAGGCGGGTTATGCCCATAGTGCTGTGCAAGAAATTGATGAACGCAGTCACAATCGAGCTGTGCGACGTATTGCAAGACAGCACGAGTTTCAGAGCGCAGACGAATCACTACTAGCCGCAGTTTTTGGGGTAAAAGTAGCTGCCAATATCGCTATGTTTCGGGCTGAAGCGTTGCCAGCAGTTAGGTTTTATGAAGATAGTCCCGATTTTGTACAGGACTATAACATGTGGGTCAGAATGGCAGATGCGGGTTATGGAAACGTTTATGCCAATGAGATATTAGCCTGTTATCGCGTTTGGACTGATGCTAAAAATCTACGTCCTAAGCGCAAAAATATTGAATTAAAAGGATGTATTCGGGTTTTTGAAGACAGTATCTTTCCTGCTTTTAAGCGACGGGGTTGGGATACAAAGGTGATTGAGCAGCAGCGTCGTAAACTGGCCTTAAGACACACAGCATACTGTTATCGTCCACTCTTCAATGAGGTAGAACGCACCGAGCTGATTGCTTTATTGAAAGAGTTAGGAGATTCACCAGCTTTGCGATTTCGCATGTTCTTATCGAAATTGGGCTTTCGTCCTGTCTTTGAATGGACAATTTATATGGAATTACAGTTGAAAGGTATGGTAAAAGGTTGGTTAAGTACTCTACAGAGTTATTTACGGTCTCAAACAGCAGGATAGTAATCTGTTTAGAATGTAGAATGAAGAATTGAGAATTGAGAATTGAGAATTGAGAATGAAGAATTAAAAATTAAGAATTTAGAATTTAGAATTTAGAATTCTGCATTCTGCCTTCACCATTCTGCCTTCACCATTCTGCCTTCACCATTCTGCCTTCACCATTCTGCCTTCACCATTCTGCCTTCACCATTCACCATTCTTCATTCTTCATTCTTCATTCTTCATTCTTCATTCTTCATTCTTCATTCTTCATTCTGACCAACAACCTTTAACCTTCAACTTTATAACCTTCAACCTTCCAACCTTTAACCTAACTCAACCGTAGAAGAAATGAGAATCACTGTTATAGTCCCCACCTATCGCCGTCCAAAAGACCTAGAACGGTGTTTAAAGGCCCTGGAGAAGCAAACTCGACCAGCGGATGAGGTCTTGGTGATTGTACGGGATACTGATGCTGAAACTTGGGAGTTTCTTGAAGCATTCAACCCTGAGGTTTTACCCATGCGTCCTGTGAAATTAAGTATTCCGGGGCAAGTGGCCGCTCTCAACGCAGGTCTTGATGCAGCACAGGGAGATATTATTGCCATTACCGATGATGATGCTGCTCCCCGTAGCAATTGGTTAGCTTATATTGAAACTCACTTTCTGTCCGATCACCGGATCGGGGGTGTCGGTGGACGGGATTGGGTACATCTGGGTAACTACCTGGAAAATGGTGCTAAAGAACGAGTAGGTCGAGTGCAATGGTATGGAAGGGTGATTGGTAATCATCACCTGGGGGTAGGTTTACCTCGCGAGGTGGATATCCTTAAGGGAGCTAACATGAGCTATCGACGAACTGCTATATCGGGCTTGCGCTTTGATCAGCGTCTGCGAGGGACGGGAGCTCAAGTCCATAATGATCTGGGGTTTAGTCTAGCCCTAAGAAAAGCGGGTTGGAAGCTGATTTATGACCCAGGGGTAGCAGTAGACCACTATCCAGCACAGCGTTTTGATGAGGATCAGCGAGGCATAGTTTTTAGCGATACTGCCCTAATTAATGCGGCACATAATGAAACTATAGTTTTGTTAGATTACTTCCCTGTTCTACAACGGATTATATTTATAGTTTGGTCAACATTGGTCGGAACGCGAGTTCAACCGGGTTTCCTACAATGTTTGCGGTCTTTCCCCAAGGAAGGACTTTTAGCAGGACAAAAGTGGCTTGCTTCTTTGCGTGGACGTTGGCAGGGTTGGTTGAGCTGGAAAAATTGCTTAGGCTAGCAAAAGGGACTGTGGAAGGTTATTTGGTTGAAGGTTGTTCGCGAAGCGTGGCCAATAGGCCAAGGTTATTTGGTTGAAGGTTGTTCGCGAAGCGTGGCCAATAGGCCAAGGTTATTTGGTTGTTCGCCTTTGGCGTTCCCGTAGGGTAGGTTATTTGGTTGTTCGCCTTTGGCGTTCCCGTAGGGTAGGTTATTTGGTTGACTGTTGACTAAATGTGGAAAGGGAATAGCAGATCTCGGAATACGAAATATTGAAAACTGCTGTATATCTAAATATTATGTCACGATAATTATCCTTAATCAAAATCTTCTCCATCTCCCCATCTCCCCATCTCCCCATCTCCCCATCTCCCCATCTCCCCACACTCCCATTAATTATAGGTATTAAACCGGACTTGATATAATCCCTAACACCTAATGACAAAAGGAATTCCGATCAAACTAGAACCAGCCCCTGCTTGGACAGCCATCCTGTTATTTGTTGTGATTACAATACTGGGCATTATTGCTGGTGCTGGCACCATCATGCGTATTTTATTGCCTGTGGTAGGGTTTGCGGTAGGTCTTTTTCTGTATCGACGGTATCCTGTCCTCTACTTAGGTTTTATGTGGTGGCTATGGTTTCTAATGCCGTTGGTTCGTCGTTTAATTGACTATCGCAGTAACTGGGTTAATCCGAGTCCAGTATTGCTAGTAGCGCCTGTGGTGACATGGATTACTGTGGATACCTTTCTAAAATACCTTCCTAGAGCCTATAAACAGGGGGGTTTGCCTTTTATTTTGGGATTCACCAGTATTTTGTATGGCTTTATCATTGGTCTGATTAAAAGCACTCCTATTTTCGCTATTCGAGCACTGATAGACTGGTTCACCCCGATTCTTTTAGGTTTCTACTTATTTATAAATTGGCGAGATTATCCTCGCTATCGCCAAAACATTCAGCGCACATTCCTCTGGGGTGTATTGGTGATGGGAGTCTATGGCTTAGTGCAATATGTGATCGCACCGGAGTGGGATCGATTTTGGCTGATCAACGCCAGAATGTTCTCGATGGGGAATCCCGAACCGTTTGGTATTCGTTTGTGGAGCACGATGAATTCCACTGGACCGTTTGCCGCAACCATGATGGTGGGTTTGCTGTTGTTATTTAATAATAACAGTCCTTTACGTATTCCTGCTTCCATAGCTGGTTACTTGTCTTTTCTACTAACGTTGTCACGGACGATGTGGGCGAGCTGGTTCTTTGGACTGGCTTCCCTAACCAGTTCACTCAAACCCAAAATCCAGATGCGCATCATTATTTCTATCCTGGTGATGGGAATTTGTATCGTGCCGTTAACCACGATTGAGCCATTCTCGGAGGTAATTGGTAGTCGTTTGGCAACATTTTCTGACCTTGGAAATGATCACAGCGCGGAAGTTAGACAACAGATCTATGAAGAGAGTCTTGGCAAAGCTCTTTCTATGGTTCTAGGTAATGGGATTGGAAATACATTCACTATCACTGAACAAGGGGAACTCCGAAGCCTTGTGATTGACAGTGGCATTTTAGATATGTTTTTTACACTAGGCTGGTTTGGCACTCTCCCCTATGTGTCTGGATTGCTCCTGCTGGTATATAGTGTGTTCCAATATCCTGAGATTCGCCGTGATTCCTTTATGAGTGCTGCTCGTGCTATTGGTTTGAGTAATTTAATCGGGCTACCGATTGGTAGCGCCATGCTTGGTGTCGGGGGATGTTATATTTGGGGATTTTTGGGTCTAACTATGGCAGCACATAAGTATCACCAGCATCAAAATAAGCTTTCTTCGGACATGGAAAGTATTGCTGAAGTGAACACTACTAAAGAAAAGATTTATGAAAATTTTCTGATCAATGGCACTGACAGAAGAATAACAGAAGTAGGAGATGGAAAGGAACAGCGGAAGGAACACCCGGATGTTTCAACTACCAATTCCTAACTAACTTATAAACTAACTTATAGGTCAAATATGGCGGTGCTTTGCTTTTTGGGAGAGGTTTGATGCGTATACTCCATATCTTAAACCATATTAAAGAAACTGGTAATGGTATTGTCAATGTAGCGATTGACGTTGCCTGTGAGCAAGCGAAAGCGGGTCATGAGGTTGCTATTGCCTCTGCTGGCGGCGGATATGAAACATTGCTAAGCCGTTATGGCGTCAGTCACTTTGAACTTGATCAGACCCGAAAACCGTTGCATCTGCTCAAGGCTGCTGGGCGTTATCGAGGGATAATCGCAGAATTTCAGCCAGATATTGTCCATGGACACATGATGACGGGAGTAGTCCTAGCTTGGTTCCTACGGGGTTCAGCAAAATATAAGCTAGTATCCCATATTCACAATGTTTACCAACGTAGCTCAGTAGTGATGGGATTAGCTGAACGGGTGATTTCTGTGAGTGATGCGGTAGCAACGTCGATGTCTAAGCGGGGTATTCCCATGGGGAAAATGCCTGTGATCAAGAATCGCACTTTAGGTAGTCCCCGATTACCGGCTTTAGATACCTGCACTCCTAAAGCTTTGGAACATCCGGCTATTGTCACGGTAGCTGGCATGAACCGACGTAAGGGAATTACTGAGTTAATTAGCGCTTTTGAGCAGGTCGCTAAGAGTTCTCCTAAGGCACATTTGTACTTAGTGGGAGATGGTCCCGACCGTCAAATGTTTGAAACTCAAGCTGCGGCATCGTCAGTTGCTGATCGTATCCACTTTGAGGGTTTTCAAAAAAATCCTCAAGCTTACATGATGGCAGCGGATGTTTTTGTCCTGGCTTCACACCGTGAGTCTTTCCCTCTGGTTTTGATGGAAGCACGACAGGTGGGTTGCCCGATTGTTGCTACTAGGGTGGATGGTGTTCCCGAAGCACTAGATTACGGTAAGGCAGGAGTGCTAGTTCCTCCGAAAAATGCGATCGCACTGGCAGATCAGATCGAGATGCTTCTGGCTAGTCCATCTGAACAGGATAGATTAAGACGTGCAGCACAGCAAAACATTGAGGAACTAACCGTCACCACTATGGTGGAGAAGATTACTACTGTTTATCATCAGCTTCTGAGATCAAGTCCGGTTGAATACCCATAATCAAAGTGTGGGGCTCGGGCAGGGGGAGATGGGGAGATGGGGAGATGGGGAGATTTTTATTAAGGGTAATTATGCGGACATCATATTACAGTCTTCAACCTTGGCCTATTGGCCACGCTTCGCGAACAACCTTCAACCGTCTAACCTTGGCCTATTGGCCACGCTTCGCGAACAACCTTCAACCGTCTAACCTTGGCCTATTGGCCACGCTTCGCGAACAACCTTCAACCGTCTAACCTTGGCCTATTGGCCACGCTTCGCGAACAACCTTCAACCTTCAACCTTCAACCATCTAACCTTGGCCTATTGGCCACGCTTCGCGAACAACCTTCAACCTTCAACCTTGGCCTATTGGCCACGCTTCGCGAACAACCTTCAACCTTCAACCATCCAACCTTCAACCTTCACCCTTGAGTCTTCAGTCTTTTAAATAGTTTCGAGTTCAGGGAAAAAACTATGTCAAGACCTATCCCCGAATGGCAATATGCTGCGATTGTTCCTGTGATCGCTGTTTTGGTAATTATTGCCCATTCTGTGATTAGCAACAATGACACTATAACTGCTGAATCCAACCCAAGCCAACGGTTAACTTACACTACCTCTTGGATCGGTAATACCTATGGTCCTGGAGGTGAGCTTCCCGGCAAGGGAAAACATGTCCAGCTATCGATTTTAGGGATGGCTGTAAGTCCCGATGGTACGGTTTATGCTAATGCTCCCTGGGATGAAGCTGGTAGAGAAGGGGGGGTTTATAAAAATGGTGATGTTCTTGGTCAACTCGATGCTACCCATGGCTGGGGACGATCGGGGGGAACTGCGATCGCAGTCAATGATAACTATATTTACATGGCGATGACACAAAAGGGTCGCTATGGCGTAGGATATCCCAATTCTGATGATAAATGGTATTGTGTTCGTCGCTATAACAGAAGTAATTATAAAGGAGCAAAGTTTAAGGGGGGTAATGGCTATGATAAGAGTATGTTGATTATCAATACCAATCAAGGTTTGATTCGGGGAATTGCAGCAGATAATAGTCGCTTATATGTTAGTGATACTCCTAACAATAAAATCAAAGTTTATGATGCCCAGACCATGAAACCGGTTAAAAAATGGTCAGTGAATCAACCGGGTAAGTTAGCATTAGATAAAACTGGATCATTGTGGGTTATCCAGAACAAGACCAATAAGATACTTAAGTTAAATATAGAAACGGGCAAAGTTCAAGGTAAAATTGAGTCGGTTCGCATCCCTACAGCTATTGTTGTGGATAATCAAAATCGCCTATTAGTAGGAGATGGTGGACCTGATAACCAGATTAAAATCTTTAAAAATCTAGACAGCAGTGGAAATCCAACTCCTGATGGAACCTTTGGTGTCAAAGGGGGAATATACAGCGGAAGTCCTCAGGAAATTGGAAAAATTAGACCCTTACATTTTAATTCCATTACCGGGATTGGAGTCGATCAGGATAATAATATTTATGTCGCCAGTGATCCCAGTCGAATTTACGCTTGGCAAGCCGGTGGATTAACCGTGGATAGCTACAAACTGGATGGCACTCTCAATTGGAAATTGCAAGGTCTCTTATTTATTGACATTCCTGATATTGATCCAGCGGATGAAACTGTTGTTCATACGAAAAATCAACAGTTTAAACTAGATTACAGTAAATCATCAGGTCAAGAATGGACTCATGTCGCCCATACCGTTAATCCCTTTAAATATCCTAATGATAAGCGAATTAATAAGACTATCAAGCATAATGCTGGTGCTATGATTCGCCGGGTTAAGGGTCGGAAGCTTATGTTTACTAATAGTATGTATACCGAGTCAGCTGGTATCCATGTTTATCGGTTTAATCCGGACACTGATGGGGAAGTTGCTATTCCCACTGCCTCATTTTGGGGAAGTCAATTGGATTATCGGTATTGGCAAGATAAAAACGGTAATGGACAAGAGGAACAGGCTGAAAAAGGTGAATATAATCAAGGACAAAACTATCGGGGTTGGGGATTTTGGCCTGATGATGACGGTAATATCTGGATAGGTACATCAAGAAACGGGATTAAAAAACTATCCCTTAAACGGTTTGATGCCTACGGCAGCCCGATTTACGATATTAACAATCAACAATCCTTTGAAATGCCAAAGGAATTTCAAATTATTCAACGACTTGAGTATCATCCGAAAACCGATACCATGTACATTGCTGGATATTCCCCGACGTTTGATAAAAGGGGTGATTGGGGATTGATTGGTAACAGAGCTGTCAAATATATCAATTGGAGTAAAGCGCCACAAAAAGCCGGTGAAGTAGTCATCGCTTACAATCAAAAATCCGAAGGAGTAAGACCAGATTTACCGAAAAGTATGGCGGTTTCGGGAGACTATTTATTTGTCGGCTATGTCGATAATAGTTTTGAAAAAGATCCGAATCGATACCCTAAAGTGCGAGTTTATGATTTTCGCACAGGTCAAGAGATTGGCAAAATAAACCCCGGCCCAGAAGTCAAATCAACCACAGGTTGGCTGGATGTCCCGATGGCCTTAAGAGTAGTGCGAAGAAAAAATGGAGAATACTTGCTATTTGCTGAAGAGGATTTTTACGCTAAAGCTTTAATGTACCGGATAAAGATAGACCCCTAAGCTAAGCTGTTGTGCATTTAAATTTTGAATGGGAGCGCTTTGGGGAGATGGGGAGATGGGGAGATGGGGTGAAGATGTGGTGGTTTTTCAGGTTTTTTCCTAATTGGAAAATAGGCAATTTAAAGGCACAGCAGCTTACCAATTTAATTGATAGCGTTGATCATACTTATCAGGTACATTCAATTTTTTTCCCGCTACTCCCTACTCCCTACTCCCTACTCCCTACTCCCTACTCCCTTTGCTTTAACAAACACTATCGAGGCTATAGTACTGTGAAAACACTTCAAATTGGTATGGGTTGGTTCCCTGAACAAGCAGGAGGACTCAACCGAGTTTATTACGATTGCACTCGTTACTTACCCCAAGCTGGTGTGGAGATGCATGGCTTAGTGGCAGGCTCAACCGCTGTATCTGAAAACTCCGGTGGTCAAGTCCAAGCCTTTGCTAGCCATAAATCCCCTCTCTGGCAACGCTGGAGCGGTATCCGACAAACGATGCATCGAGTGCTGAAGGAGGAAGACTACCCCCTAGTAGTGTCCCACTTCGCTTTATATACCTTTCCAATTCTCGATCAATTAGACAGTCGCCCAATGGTGATGCACTTCCAAGGGCCTTGGGCCTTAGAAGGGCATGTAGAAGGCAGCAATACCGTTGCGACTCGCTTAAAATGGATGCTAGAGCGGGTGACTTACAAACGGATAGCTAAGTTTATCGTACTTTCTGAGGCTTTCCGCAACACCTTGCACCAAGAGTATCATATCCCACTAGAGCGCATTCACATCATTCCTCCGGGGGTTGATACCGAGCGTTTCGACACCACCATTACACCCCAGGAGGCACGGTCAAAACTAGGCTGGTCTCAAGAGCGACCAATTATCTTAGCTGTGCGACGGTTAGCTAAACGCATGGGCTTGGAAAATTTAATTGCAGCAGTGGATCAGGTGCGTAAGCGCTATCCAGACGTGCTGCTACTGATAGCGGGTAAAGGCACACTGATGCCAACCTTGCAAGCACAGATTGAAGCATTAGGACTGACTGACCATGTCCGCTTGTTGGGTTTTGTGTCGGATCAAGATTTAGCCCTAGCTTACCGTGCTGCAAGTTTCTCAGTTGTGCCAACCGTGGCATGGGAAGGCTTTGGTCTGATTGTTATTGAGTCATTGGTGAATGGAACGCCAGTTCTAGGAACACCTGTAGATAGTATTCCAGAGATTCTACAGCCTTTTTCAGAAGACTTATTGTTTGAAGGGACTTCTGTTGATCAACTTGCTCAGGGCATGATCGAGGTATTTTCTGGTCAGCGTCAACTCCCTAGCTCTGAGGCTTGTCAAGCTTATGTTCATGAGCACTATACTTGGCCGGTGATTGCTCAACGAATTAAATCTGTTTATCAAGCTGCCATCGATTAATCAACATTTAGCTCAGATCAGTTATCAGATTAGTCTCTGAGCTTTTGCACGTTTGAAACACTCTTTTTTGGACTACCCACTCTTATGAAGCGCCGTCGAGTCCTTTTTGTCGATCATGCCGCCGTTTTGGGCGGAGCTGAGTTGAGCCTGCTGGATCTGGCCACTGCCTACCGGGACACCAGCGAAGTACTACTGTTTGCCGATGGCCCGTTCCGGGAACGGCTGGAAGCTGCACAGGTGAAGGTCAAGGTCATACCTGCACCCCAAGCCATCTTATCCGTAAGGAGTTCAGGGGGAATGAGCGCCGCTCTCAAGGCATTACCTCCCCTGTGGTGGATGGCTTGTCGAATAGCAGCAGTTGGACGTGAGTTTGAGCTAGTACACGCCAACTCCCAAAAAGCGTTCATTGCTGCTGCGATCGCAACATTGATGGGCGGTCCTGCAGTGGTTTGGCACCTGCGAGATATTGTGACCGCACCACACTTTAGCTCCCTCAATCGTGCGATAGCCGTTTTCCTAGCTAATCGTCTAGCATCTCAAGTATTGGTCAATTCTCGTGCTACTGGTGAAGCCTTTATCGCTGCTGGGGGACGTGAAGACCTAGTAACACTGGTTTACGGCGGTATTGGTTCAGACCCCTTCGATAATCTCGCATCGGATCAATCAGCTCAAATCCGTGACCAGCTCGGCATTGGTGATGCTCCACTGGTTGGTTTATTCAGTCGGCTATCTTACTGGAAAGGTCAGCATATTTTACTAGAAGCCTTACAGGAACTCCCCAATGTACACGCCCTGTTGGTTGGTGAAGCGCTATTTGGTGAAGCAGAATACACCTCACGGCTCAAAGCCATGGCTGCCGCACCAGAACTTGCTGGTCGTGTTCACATGCTGGGATTTCGCAATGACGTGCCAGCATTGATGTCTGCTTGCGATATTGTAGTCCATACCTCTACTGAACCGGAACCCTTTGGTCGGGTGATTGTCGAGGGTCAGTTGGCAAAACGACCCGTAGTTGCTGCTGCTGCTGGTGGTGCAGTGGAGTTAATTCAGGATGGCGTGACTGGTCACTTGGTACCGCCAGGAGATCCAGTAGCACTGGCTAAGGTCATTGGTAATTTGCTCAGTGATCCAAGCGCTGCAGATAGGCTAGCCAAGGAGGGTTATATCCATGCCAAGTCTACTTTTTCCCTGGAATCCCTGTTGATGACTTTTGACCAAGCTCTGAACAAGGTATAGCGCAGCGCTATACCATCAATCCTAGTTTCACATTTGATTTGAAAACGCTATAAACGCCAGGGTAAGGGCAAGAATCAATAAGGCAGGATTTTTATAAAAAATATTGATAATAAAAATCAATAGTGCTGAGCATCAAGGCTTAATATTGTCTTAATCCTTGCCCTACATCACATTTTGGCTCAATTTTTCTTGCGCTTACCCTGCATGTATCCCCCGGATATTCAGGTGTTTGAATAAGCTGATCATGCTCTTGTGCTTATTGACCAGGCATTTTACACATATAGTGTTTTTTTTATTAAAAAAACACTATATATATGATTCAGAAAATTAGATGCGTTTACCCTGTGGTTATATTCCATTTGTTATAATAATTGTTATCATAAAAAAAACTTATAGGCAAGAGGGAGAGACGAAGGGAGGATAAGCGTGTAAAACGTGTAAAAGGAGTAAGAGGGGTAAAAGGAGTAAGAGGGGTAAGAGGGGTAAGTTTGACAATCTAATACATATTGCTGTCTGATATTTCCCAATATCTGTCATAATCTCAGTTTTATTAACTAATAAATAGCAATAGGTATGTAAATTGCTATCATAAAGGTCGCCTACTGATAACCAGGCTAAGGGCAAGAAAAATTGAGCCCAAATGTGATCTAGGGCAAATATTATGAAAATATTAAGCTTTTATTTTTAGCACTTTTCAGGACTATTGCACTTTATTATCAATATTGTTAAGGGTAATACCTGTCAGTATTCATTCTTACGCTTACCCTGCTACTGATCAAGCTCTAGATTGCTTGTTTAATCATGGTGCAACCATCCATTGAATCAAATACCTCAACACATACCTCAACTTTTCCCAGATCGATTGACATTGCAACTGTGTGCGTCTACGGCATTGGCATTCTATCTGCTGGTCTATTCCTGTTTTTACCTGTTGTTAGTTTGTTAAGCCCTAGCCCCTGGCAACGGACAATGGGAGCTATCCATGGGTCTGCTGCGATGTTAGCAGTGCTGGTTATTGCCTATGCAGGACATCTGGCTTTTCCTTTGTTAAGAGGGTCTGCTAAGATCTTGCCCCAAGTCCGCACATTGACCTTTTGGTCATCTTGCTTAGCTTTTTTGGCAATCGTTTCTGGTAATTGGGCCTATATGCGCTACCGTGCTCCTCTGGGGGGTGCGCGCGCCTGGATCAGAGAAAATACTCCGCTGGTTCATTACCTATTCATGGAGTATCACGAATTTACAGTCCTGTTTACTCTGCCGCTGGGAGTTGCCTGCACCTGGGTTCTCTGGAAATATGGCGACTCAATTTTAGAGAAGAAAAACCGTCCTGTACTAGCAGCTACCAGTATTGCCTTGATGGCGATGATGTTTTTCGCCCTGGGTGGTTTTGTTAGCGGACTCAATGTCGCTAAAACCCATGGTCTATAGCTGTTTTTTGTTTTTAAAATTCTTTCTCTGTAGAATATTGCTCAAGAAAAATGTCTCAACACTCCTCTCAAGACTTTTCTAGTCAACCTCTATACAGCCAATTTTGGACACAGCTTAAACAATTTCCAAAGGGTTTAGCCTCTGGCTCTAAATCTCCCCCAACGCTCTCTGGACCAGCAGCAGCGGCATTGCTTAGCGCTGCATTTAGTTGTTTCCTGTTAATGGTTAACCAACACCTAACATCCATTTACAAAGTTTGGAACAAAATTGTTTGGGATCTAGGGGGTTGGATTCCAGGCAGTCGGAATCCAGATCCAATTTATGGCGAGATCGGCAGCTACTCTGGCAAAGAAACGGTAATGCTAGTAGGATGGCTTCTCAGTTGGTTTATCTTGGCTCAACTTTGGCAGAATCGCCAAGTCCAGGCAAAGACCCTGATCTTTTGGCTATTTACGTTCATCGCCGCTGCCACAATTATGAACTGGCATCCAATTTTTCCCTATTTACCGCTCATGCCTAAGTAGCACTGACATATCTAACACCGCAGTAAGGATTCAGCCCTTAGCGGTCAGCGGTCAGCGGTCAGCGGTCAGTGGTCAGCGGTCAGCGGTCAGTGGTCAGCGGTCAGCGGTCAGCGGTCAGCGGTCAGCGGTCAGCGGTCAGTGGTCAGCCATTCGTGTAGCGTGAGTCTTGGCCTTGGCCAAAAGGCCACGCTACGCGAATGGCTGAAAGCTCAATACTGAATACTGAAAGCTGTTCGGTGTAGCGTGGGCGTAGCGTATTAGCTGATAGCTGAATACTGAAAGCTGTTCGGTGTAGCGTGGGCGTAGCGCATTAGCTGATAGCACCTCAAGTAGCGTGGGCGTAGCGCTTAAGCTGATAGCTGAATACTGAAAGCTGTTCGCCTAGCGTGGGCGTAGTGCATAGGCTGATAGCACCTCAAGTAGCGTGGGCGTAGCGCTTAAGCTGATAGCTGATAGCTGAATAGTTACACACGGCACATATGTGACAAGATTACAGATCTGACAACAGAGGTACTATGCAACAATCAACAACAACAGTTAAGCTCACAAAAAAAACAGTATCGATCCAGGAACTACATAAGTATGTAATTTGGGGTGTTGGTATCTGGATCATCTTTGTATTGACCTTTGTGAGCGCCTACTATCGAGTCAGTAAAAGTGAGAAATTTGACGGCATGCCTTACAAAACTCTCACAGATGAAGATTCCCAAAAACCTGCTGAATCTTATCCAAATAACTAAACCCAACATCCTGTGCTGGGTGCGGCAATAGCGCACCCAGGTCTAGGTGTAAAAAGTTGGGCGTTGCTTAATAATGGAATGATTTTAAGAGTTTTTAGGTGCGCTTTCCGCATCTAATTATTAAATTCGCCACGGGTCGCACCTGTGGAATAGGCATCTTGCCGTGGAATGGGCATCTTGCCCGTTATAGCGCTACGCGCAAGTCAGAAGTTAGAAGTCAGAAGTCAGAAGTAAGCTATGACTAAGTTTGCTGAGTTTAGGAATGTCCTAAGCTTAATGCGTAGTGCTATACAATCTTCGGGCGGGCAGGATGCCCACTCTACTCCTATTCATTGCTCTATTCAGCAACGCCAAAAGTTGCGCTAAGTCAATCACAATCTGTGGCAGGTGTTGCTGAATTGAAGTGTGAATGCGCGATCATTTGATTTTGCTAAAGTCCCGGTTGGTTAGGGCTTTCAGCTTGTTAATAAATGTTTCGCCAGCGGTATCAAAATTAAGGGGCTAGGGGAGCAGAATCATAGCCATAATCAGCAACACCATGAAGTCAAAACAACAATAAATTAATGACCAATGACTAAAGATAAATGACAGATGTCAATAAAATTTAGATGCGTTTGCCCTGTACTAACCTGTACTAATTAATTAATCATGAAAAAAAGGAACAGCATCAAAGGGTTTAGTTTCATTAGTTCTGCTGTTGTCGCCTTAAGCCTTGCTCTTGTGGGATTGCAAAGCTCGTCCCCAGAAGCAAAAGCACTGACGATTGAGGGTGACTCTACTGCCGCAGAACTATTGAGTACTTTGCAAAAAGGGGGTCATGTCATTTATTTTAGACACGGAAATGCTGTCAGAAATGTGCGACCAGATGCGGTTGACCAATTGCCTGACCAGTTTCAAGAGTGTTTAGATCCTGGACGACCCTTAAGTGCTGATGGTTTGGTCGATATGCAGAATGTTGGAGAGCATTTTAAACAGCTCAACATCCCTGTAGGTAGAGTCCTGGCAAGTCCGGCTTGTCGCTGCATCGAAACACTTTGGTATGCTTTCAATGAGGATGTGGCGGAGATCGAAGTTGTCAAAAGCCTAAACGCTATTCCAGACACACCCAGTTATGATCCAGTAGGGCTTTGGAAAAATCTTCATGAGATGCTACAGACAGTCCCCAGGGTAGGGACGAATACGGTTTTATCTGCCCACAGTACAAACATTAAGGCTCTAACTGGTTTAAAGGTCGCTCAGGGAGAAGCAGTAGTATTTCGACCGGATGGGAAAGGGTGGTTTGAGTTAGTGGCTCGCATCGAACAAGATGATTGGCAATCGCTTCCTCCAGAAATCAGATAAAGTGAGAAGGCGACAAACTTGGACATGAAAGCAACCCTTGAGCCCACGAGTGTGAGACTATGCCTACAACCTCCCGATGGCGGGAGGTTGAGTGAATCTAATCCTCTACGCGATTGCGCACCGGCGCACGCTACGCGATCGCCCATAATTCCCCTGGAACTCCTTCCCAACCAACTCCCAACTCCCCAAACGAAGTTTTCTCAATAGGCGGAAACCGGCCTTTAGAATTAAACTGTGATTGATGTGATGGATTTTTCAAAAAGCGTTCGGGAAACGGTTCTTTTGGAACATCGCCAGTTAGTGAAATCATACCGTGATTTAGCAACGCCGGTAAAAAAAGCTGGTATTTCGTTCAGATGAGCAACGGTTGTGGTTGCCACGGGGCTTTGAAGGTGCGAACACAAGCCTGAGCACACAGCTTCTCCAACGGAAATTCCCCTTAAATAGGTACTAACTAGCTTGTCAGTACCTATTTAATAGGTACAGTACCTATTTCTTCCGCCAACGGGCATCTGGCCTTCGCCCAAGGCATTCGAGCCGCCCAGCGTTCCTTTCCTGGCGCAAGATACGACGAATCAGATCAATTCCTACTTGACGGTAGAAGGGGCTGTTGGATTAATGTCTTCCCAAGTAGTCCCTGGATTTTTGGTAATAGGTAATTGCTAATGGGTAATGGTCGTAAGATTACTGATTACTGATTACCGATTCCCGATTCCCGATTCCCGATTCCCGATTCCCGATTCCCGATTCCCCGAAAATCCTAGGTTATATCCCTGTTATCGAAAGGATATCAGTATTTATGTAATTTTCCGGTTAAACTCTCCAGGCGATAAGCACTATACTTGCCTTTAAGTGAAGGTTTCTAAAAAGAGAAACGAAGGAAAAAGTGAGACTGGTAATAGGGAGATGGGGAGTTTTCCCACTCTCCCCTTATTTTATTCAGGACTTACGCATTTGCCCCCTAAATTACCCAATTCTGGGGTACTTTGACATCATTAACCACCAGAATTGGGGGGCTAGGGGGGCGAAAGACACTTAACCGCGTAAGTCCTCTTATTTTTTCCTTGTCCCAAAACACGTATCAGGCTAACACTATGCTGGCTAGGGTTTGGAGTGGTTCAATTATCGGCATTGATGCTGTAAAAGTAGGGGTTGAAGTAGATGTGTCCGGTGGCTTACCGGGAATTGTAGTCGTTGGTTTACCGGATACCGCTGTCCAAGAGTCCCGAGAACGGGTGAAAGCAGCACTGAAAAATGCTGGTTTTGCCTTTCCGATACGCAAGATTGTGATTAACCTGACCCCGGCTGACTTACGGAAAGAAGGTCCTAGTTTTGATTTACCGATCAGTGTTGGTATTTTAGCGGCATCGGAACAGTTAAATCCTCAGTTATTGGGAGACCACCTATTTCTCGGAGAAGTGTCCCTTGATGGCAGTTTGCGACCTGTGGCTGGTGTACTTCCAATTGCTGCGGCAGCAAAGCAAATGGGAATTACTGGGTTAGTGGTTCCTGCTGACAATGCTACAGAAGCTGCAGTGGTGAATGGCATCACTGTGTATGGATTTGAGCACCTATCAGATGTTGCTGATTTCCTTAACCAGCCAAACCGCTATTCACCGGTAGAGATTGATAGCGTGGGGCAGTTGCAAGTAACCCAGTCCACTGCACCGGATTTGAAGGATGTTAAAGGTCAGGCTCATGGGCGTCGAGCGTTAGAAATTGCTGCGGCTGGGGGACATAATTTAATCTTTGTCGGTCCTCCTGGCAGTGGTAAAACGATGTTGGCGCGACGATTACCGGGAATTTTGCCACCGTTGAGTTTTGCTGAAGCTTTGGAAGTCACTCAAATTTATTCTGTTGCTGGCTTATTGAAAAATCGCGGCAAACTGATCTGCGATCGCCCTTTTCGCAGTCCCCATCATTCCGCCTCTGGCCCATCTCTTGTGGGTGGTGGTAGTTTTCCGAAACCGGGAGAAATTTCCTTAGCCCACCGGGGAGTTCTATTTTTAGACGAGTTGACAGAATTCAAGCGCAATGTCTTAGAGTTCCTACGCCAACCTTTGGAAGACGGACAAGTCACTATTTCCCGCACCCGCCAATCGGTACAGTTTCCTGCTCAGTTTACCTTAGTGGCTAGTACCAATCCCTGTCCCTGTGGATACTTTGGTGACCCGATCCAACCTTGCACCTGTTCCCCTCGCCAACGGGAACAATATTGGTCGAAGCTATCAGGACCATTAATGGATCGCATTGATTTACAAGTAGCTGTGAATCGGCTTAAACCTGAAGAAATCACTAGAGAGTCTACAGGAGAAGAATCAGCACCGGTGCGAGAACGAGTCCAAGTCGCACGCGATCGCACTCATCACCGCTTCCACACTGAACCCACTCTTCATTGCAATGCTCAGATGCAAAGCCATCATCTACGTCGATTCTGTAAATTAGATGATACTTCCCGTAATGTATTAGAAGGGGCTATTCGCAAACTTGGTCTTTCTGCTAGAGGCACCGACCGTATTCTCAAAGTTGCCCGTACCATTGCCGACCTGAGTGGTGATGATGACCTTAAAACCCAACATGTTGCTGAAGCCATTCAATATCGTACTATTGATCGGATGCAATAAGCTCCAATCAGGGGCAATTGATGGGTTAACGGATCTAACGGATGGCACTATAGCTTGTAGGGTGGGCAAAAATAGTTTGGTTATGCGTGAGTATTCTAGATAATATTACTTTGCCCACCCTACTTTAATTGGCATTTTTTTTACACTCACGGATGGGAATATAGGGAGTCGTAGGCAGGACGAGTTGAAGGCATGAAGCAAGTCAAAGCAGTTTTATGTGGATATTACGGCAAGGGCAACGGTGGCGATGAAGCCTTGTTAGCGTCACTGCTGCAAATGCTCCCAAAGTCAGTGAAGCCGATAGTCCTTTCCGGTAACCCTAGTCAAACTCGTCAGCGCTATGGAGTAGAAAGTTGCGATCGCATGTCTACCCTACCAGTGCTCAAGGCCATGCGCTTTTCGGAACTATTCATCTGGGGGGGTGGTAGTTTAATCCAAGATGTGACTAGTGCCGCTAGTCCTCTCTACTACTGTGGTTTAATGGGATTAGCTCAAAGGATGGGTCTGAAAACCATTGCTTGGGCCCAGGGGGTTGGTCCAATTAAGCGTCGGCTGATTGGTTGGCTAGCCCAGCGGTCCTTCACCGGATGTACAGCAGTCAGTGTCAGGGATTATGGCTCAGCGACACTCCTAGCGGATTGGGAAATTCCGTTTATTATGGCTCCCGATCCAGTTTGGGCATTAGACTCCAAACCTGTACCAGGATTGTGGGATTTACCAGCACCAAGAGTAGCAGTTACTTTGCGATCGCATTCTACCCTAACTCCCAAACGCCTGAATAATCTGACCCATGCCTTAGTGGATTTTCAGAAAGCGACACAAACCTGTATTTTATTAGTCCCTTTCCAAGCTTCCCGAGATTTGACCATTGCTCAATCTATTGCGTCTCAGTTAACCGGTCCCCATCAGATCTTTTGTATAGAAGACCCTAGAGAATTAAAAGGATTATTTCGCGGGGTGGAAATGGCGATTGGGATGCGCTACCACAGTTTGATTATGGCAGCAGCGGAAGAATGTCGATGTTTTGCCCTCAGTTATGACCCTAAAGTTAACTACTTGATGGAGCAACTGGATTTACCTGGATGGGATGTTGCTAGTTTACCAGATGACCCAAATGTGATTAGTAAAACCTGGCTAGAACACTATGCTAATGGTGAACCATTGACTAAAGACCAAATTCAGTCATTGGTAGACCGGGCAAGGATGCATCAGGATCTGCTGATGACAGTTTGTTAATTGTTAATTTTCCAAAGGGAACAGGGAGTAGGGAGTAGGGAGTAGGGAGTAGGGAGTAGGGAGTAGGGAGTAGGGAGTAGGGAGTAGGGGTAGGTTTTTTACATTTAGGGTTAAACAGGGAGTGTGGGGCGGGGGCGCGGGGGGAAAATATCAAGAGGAGATAAGAGGAGATATAGCACTACCCATTAAGATTAGGAGGCTGGCAACTGTTAAGGATTTTATCCAAGAATGTTGCACTATCTACAAAGATGTGTTAGACTTTAAACATAGATTCAGTTTCATTAGAGATACTTTGCGACTTACATTAAAGCCGAAAACCAAGGGTTTAAGGGTTGCGTTTTTTGTCAATAGTGGAATCAAATTTATGCGCTAAGCCGGGCATAGTCCGGGTTTAGCCTTGGGAGATACCCCCTGGCTGGCAAAATCCAGCTTGCATTAGTGAGCCAAAATCTGATTTGTAGATTTTGGTAGCTAAAAAGTATCGGAAGTGAAAATAACCTATAGTGTGAGGATAAAATACTAATGCCGCGATCGCATTCTCAAAGGTTGGTGGGCATTGCTTTGGTGAATTCGGGCAGGTAGGGGAGTGGGAAACAGGCAATGCTCACCCTACAAAATGCGTAAGCACTTGTCACGCCCTCAGCTCATCTACTTCTCCTGCGTCTGGGAATTGGGGCTGGTGTAGTGGGTTGGTATGCCTTAAGTCCATGATCACCAGTAAGAATCTCCACCTGGCAACCAGTTTTTGCGTAGAATTCTGCTACAGTTTTGATGGTAGCATCACCTATTGAAACTTTTTGTGCTGCGAGTTGAGACCATTCCACTGCTAATTTTTTCAGTCCTTGAGCGTCCCAAAGCACTGACTGATCCGTGAAAGCTGCCCAAGGTGTTTTTTCATCTGCTGCTTTTTCCATAATCTCAGCTAAAGCTTGGGCAGTTTCATACCTTTTTGTTCTAGCTTGAGCAATATGATTACCAGTTTCAATAATAGCAGCCAAGGGTAGTACAAACGTTGTCGATGCTTTTTCTTCTTTTTCCAAAAGCTCAACAACTCGCTGCTTATTCCATTTATTATTACCAGACCCACAAGTCTCTTTTCCAGGAACTTCTAGGTAAACGCAGAGAATCGATGTATCGATAATCAGAACCTTCCTCATGTCTATAGTGGCTTAGGATCAGAAATATTCCTTTCAATAGCTCCTTTAGTCACTAGGTTTCCCAAGGAACCAGATGCCATTAATTTAGGTAAATTATCAATAGTTTCTAGAAGGGTGAGTGTGCTTTCTCCAGTTTCTGAAGCCCGGTGTGCCACAACTACGAAGGGAATCATTTCTGGTCCTAAAGCATCTAGCAAAGCCGGATTGTGAGTAGTGACTAATATGTCGATTTTTCTCTTTTCTCCAATTTCTTTGAGCATGTTTATCAGCAGATGTAACCGAGATGGGTGCAATCCATTGTCTACATCTTCAATTACTAATTGACTCCCTTCTGGTCGTGTGATCAGTGCGGTAATAATTGCTAAGAAATGCAGGGTTCCATCCGACATTCCTCGCGCATCAATTTCTGTAGTTTGACCAGGTTTCCATTGTTCTTTACAGTAGAGCATAGCATCTGTACCAAACTTTCCTACTGGTTCCGCCCAAACTTCCTGTATATCTCGTTCTGGCAGATATTTCAAGTAAGCAGACACCGTTGAGTCAAACTCGTCTTTTTGCTCTTTAGGTAATGCGGCTAGCACACCAGCAATATTAGAGCCATCACTCTCAATGCGATCAGAAAGCGGTGAATAGTTCCGCATTCTGGCCGGAATAGGATTAAAAATAAAAATATTTTCTATAAGTGTACAAAGGTTTAAGATTACATCCCTAACATCGGCATGGGAGTCTATTTCCCTAAGTCTAGTCAAACTAGAATTAGAACCTTTCCAGTATTTTGGCAAAGGAATTTGTTCTTGCTCCGGCAATTTAACCTGAATACCTTGGTCTGGAGTTCTAGGATAAGATACTTGGAGCAAACTAGTTTGAGTAGGGAGTTGATTACTATCTGGTGAATAGACCTGGCGAATTAGAGATTCATCAGATAACTGAACACGTGGTTTCGTTTGTACTGTAATACTATAAAGGTAATCCGTTTGATCATCCTCTCCCTCAACCACAACTTTCAAGGTAAAGTGAGATTCTGGCTTGAGTGACGCCCACTCTACTCCACCTCGAATCCCAGGAAAAGCAGCATCCCCTGCCAAAGCCGATTGAATCTCCTTTCCAAACACTATTCGTTTTAAAAGTTCCAAAGCATCAATTAGATTAGATTTTCCACTAGCATTCGTTCCGATTAACACAGTCAGGGGATCAATCGGGAGTTCTGCATAACGGAAGCTTTTCCAATTTTTCAAAATAAGTTTCTTAAGCATTTCCTACCTCAAACCGTTCCCAGGCAGTGCCTTGATAACCAAAGGTGAACAGGTCTGGATGCAAAATTTCCGCTATCATTTCTACTGAATCGACTAGTCTTGGTCCTGGACGATTGAAATACCCATTACCATCAGTAACAAAAACCTTACCCTGGCGTACGGCTTGCAAACTTGACCACTGGGAATGGTGAGCCATCTGTTGGGTTTCTTGTGTTGTGCGTTCCAAATCAAAGCCGCAAGGCATTACAATAATTACGTCTGGATCAGCTTTGACTAAAGCATCCCATTCCAGATAAGGGGAATGTTTACCTAGAGCCCCAAACAGAGGATTACCACCTGCAATTGTCACTAATTCAGGAATCCAGTTACCAGCAGCCATGAGCGGATCAGTCCACTCAATGCAAGCAACAGTAGGGCGGTGATTTTCCGACATTTCCTGTGTCTTTTGCCTACAGGTTTCGACACGAGACTGTAATTGCTTCAGTACAGATTGTGACTCTACTCCCAGGATGGTAGCAACTCGCTCAATATCTGCCCACACTTCAGTTAGCAAGTTTGGCTGCAAGGAAATTATCTGAGGCTGGCTATTTGTAAGATTAGCAACTGCTTTCTCGACCACATCGAAGTTGACAGCACAGACATCACATTGATCTTGAGTAACAATGTGGGTTGGTTGCAGTTGTTCTAAAACATCAGTTTTTACTTGGTAAATACTCAAAGCACGTTTTACCAGATTGTTTATATCATCATCAATCTGGGCACTAGGTTTATCGCTGTTGATTTGAGCCTCGGTGCAGACAGGTCGATTTTTGATGGTTGCGGGATAGTCGCATTCGTGGGATCGCCCCACAATGGCATCTGTTAATCCTAAAGCGGCGACAATTTCCGTGGCACTGGGGAGCAGAGTAACAATTTTCAGGTTTTGTGAAAGCATAGTTTAGATGTTGATAAGTTAAGGAGATAAATAGTCAATAATAGGGAACAGGGAACAGGGAACAGGGAGTAGGGAACAGGGAACAGGGAGTAGGGAACAGGGAACAGGGATTAGGGAACAGGGAACAATATTATCACAATTCATTTAGCTTTTGTAGGGTGGGCAAAGGTCGATGATTCCTAATATAATTGCCAAATTTTCAATATTTGCCCACCCTACCCCACTGATAGCTGTTCGCGTAGCGTGCGCGTATCGCATTGGCTCTTGTCAGGTGGGCAAAGGTCGATGATTCCTCATTAAATTGCCAAACTTTCAATATTTGCCCACCCTACCATGCTGACCGCTGACTGCTGACCGCTGACTGCTTATAAATTAACCAACACCATAGTCCGTATATTGCCGAAATTCTGGTGCTTGAAACCCCAGCACAATATCGTCCTTCGCTACCCCTCTCTCCACAAGTTTTTGGGCTATTCTCATTTCCGTCATATTTTGTTCAATCCAAATCTTTCCCTTCTTAATATCCAAGTGTAAAACACAACCATAGACCCGCCGATAGCCATCCCATCCCACAGTCATTACCATGTAGTGGTCTTGTTTGGTATCAAAAACCGTGTAGCAATCAATCACTCCATTGGCGATGGGAATGGCAGCATAATCCGTCAACAACGACTGAATGATCTGGCGATAATACTCTAGGTTATCCATTGTACAATTACCTCTTGAATCGGGTCATAAATTATTTGTTTAATCTGATATCTTTCTAATAAAAATTGGGTAAATTCGCGCTTGAAAAAAGCTTCATAAGCAATCACAGGCACGGCTAAATATAGAATACGAGTTGGATCATTGATTTCTAAGGCAAGCCGATAATTCAAAAACTGTCCTAATGCAGCATGGTAAGCTGTTAGTGGCGAATCACTCAAGAAGGTTTTAATCTCTACTGCAATTTTTTCTTGGCCTCGCTCTGCTGCTAACAGTTGCTCCGCACCTAAATCAATTTCAAACTTGGTTCCGCCTACTTCCAGTCGCAACGGATCATCAGTAATCTTCCACTGCTCTTTTTCTAGGGCGATTCTAACCGCAGCATGAAATTTATCTTTGGCTGCCATTGTTATTTTTTTGTAGTTTACTTACAATCATAGAACAATTCAGATTCCAGTGCGATCACTAATAGTAGACCCCTTGCCAAAGTAGTATTCTGATACTGTTATTGATGTAGTCGCTCAAGTCGGGAACCCCATCAGTGCCATTCGGCTATATTATCAAGATCAGCGTAGGCATTTGGGATCGCACTAATCCGACCCCATGCAGTTATAGTGCCTGATAGCTGATAGCTGACGCCGGCAGGTTCGGGGGTTGGTTTCAAGCAATGCCCACCCTACTAAATCCGTACTACAACATGCGATCGCTTTTAGCGGAAGCTTCGCTTCATCGCGTAGCGTGACCATTCGCACCTCAAGCAGCGTGGCCAGAGGCCAAGCGTGGCCTTTTGGTCAAGGTCAATCGCGTAGCGGCTCCAAAGGAGCATCGCACTAGAAAAATCTCCTGAGCCGGAGCGTGGAGCTAGGAAAGATGGTGAAGGTAAAACAGTTCTTGAGTTTTCGGTGATGACGCAGGGAGTTAAACTAGGAAAATTTGTGGCATTCAATGGAGATGCCGCCATTCACACTCAGGCTTTTGCTGCCCTAGAGAGTCTTGAAGGGAAGTGTGGGAGGTGTGCTAAGTTGGGACAGTTTGGGAAGTTTGGGAAGTTTGGGAATTCGACTAATTTATAGTTATGAGAAATCCTAAAAAGCAGTTAAATATATTATCATTGACTCACTACATGTTTGGGGGATTTGTCGGATTTTACTCCCTGTTTATACTAATGTTGTATATCCCTTTTGGTCTGTTCATGATTGGTGCAACTGACTCAATTCCTCCAGACTTATCAGGAGAGTTATCAGAGTGGTTTAAGTTATCACGAAATGTCTCATCGGACTTGCCTGGCTATTTGCTGGTCATTTCTGGTGCCATACTTTTCATCCTTGGAGAAATCTTTGCTTTTGCTATCATTATCTCTGGATATATGCTCAGAAAAAGCAAGAATTATTGGTTTTCGTTTATGATAGCTTGCCTACTCTGCTGGTTCAGACCATTTGGCACACTTGTTGGAGTTTTAACGATTGTTGTTCTATCTCGGGAATCGGTAAAAAAATTATATCCTTTTAACTATTAAAAGGGAATAGGGAATCGGGAATCGGGAATCGGGAATCGGGAGTCGGGAATCGGGAATTGGGAATCGGGAACAGGGAGTCGGGAATCGGGAATCGGGAATCGAAAGCAAGGAACAGGGAAAAAATTTTTTGTATCTCATTGTCTTGATCCAAAGCGCGAATGGGGGTTTCCCACAAGACCGGGCTGCATCGCTACTATAAGAACCACTGTAGTTAGTATTACTATACTTGTGATTAGTGTAAGAGTGAACGGCTGAGTGCGATGGCCTTTGGCCACGCTACGCGATCGCATCCAATTCAATCAACACTATAGGGTACCTAAATAAATTGTGAGAATTTTTGTTCCCGACTCCCGACTCCCGACTCCCGACTCCCGACTCCCGATTCCCGACTCCCGACTCCCGATTCCCGATTCCCTACTCCCGACTCCCGATTCCCGACTCCCGATTCCCGATTCCCGACTCCCGACTCCCGACTCCCTATTCCCGACCATGAGGTCTAAGCAGGCTAGCCAAATCAGGGCCACTGGGAATAATTCCACCTGGATTGAGGGGGAACAGATTGCCGTAGTAATCCCGCTTGACATCCTCCAAGCTACAAGTATCAGCAACTCCAGGAAGCTGATACAAGTCACGCAGGTAGGGGCCTAAGTTATCGTAGTCCTGAATTCTGAAACGGTTGCACTTGAACAATCCATAATAGACCACATCAAAACGGAACAGAGTGGTAAATAGACGCACATCCGCCAGGGTTACCCTATCCCCACACAGGTATCTACTGGTCTCCAGGGCTCGATCAATCTTATCCAAGGTTGTGAATAGCTGATCGCAAGCTTTCTCATAAGCTTCTTGGGTCTGGGCAAAACCGCAGCGATAGACCCCATTATTCACCGTGTGGTAGATAGTCTCATTCCACCCATCAATGGTTTCCTTTAGTTCCTCTGGATAAAGGTCTAGGGTAGGATTAGTAGCGAACTCATTGAACTGTGAGTTCAGCATTACGATAATTTCTGCACTCTCATTGTTGACAATGGTTTTGCTCTGTTTATCCCACAGCACTGGAACTGTGCAACGACCGTTGTAGCCTGTTTTTCCCAGCTCGTAAAGTTCAGGAAGGGTATCGCAACCTTCCTGCTGCTCATTAAATACCCAAATCCCCTGATTTGAGGAAGGAGACGCAATGAATACCGGTATTGCGTCTTGGAGTCCCTTGAGTGCCCTGACGACGAGAGTGCGGTGCGCCCAAGGACAACCGAGTCCTACAAAAAGACAGTAGCGTCCTGCTTCAGGTTGGTAAGGATTCTCTGCTTCTGTCCCAATAAAATTCCTAAACTCGCTCTTCGGGCGAATGTACTCTCCAGAATTATTCCGTGGAGCCAGCTTCGACATCATCATTTGCCAGAGAGTTGTCCAGACAAATTTTCCCAACCTGATGATCAGTGTTGGCGGGAGTGACTTGCCTTTTTTCTTAGTTTCAGCAGCTCCGGTCATGATGGGAATTTATTGACACTCCCCGCCGAAGTAAGAACGGGGATTCTTACTTCAACGAGCCGACTTGCTCAGCCAGGTCGGAACCAGAAAGAGTAGAGGCCGATTCTTCATAAGCGTTTTGATCATAGATCTAGGTTTCGGTGTGCCCCACCGTACCTTTACTTTTTTTTTTAGAGATAGATACTTTTTTAGATCTAAATTTTTCATAGACGTTAAAGTCGTTAGACTAAATTACGCAATATGTATCTCAGACATATTTTTTACGTTGCCTACTTATGGTTAGATAGTATCTATCTCTTTTAAAAGTCTATTGTTTATAATCTTATACTAGCACACCTAGTACAAACTGTCAAGAAAAAGTTTTAAAAAAAAGCCGTCGAACGAAGGACGGGGCTTTAAACCCAATTTTTTTGGTAAGACATCTATACGATACCAACAAATCCTGACCAGTGGCCTGATTCCCCTAATAGCGCTGAAAAAGAACCCTGACTTCAACACGGTAAGCCAGGGCTCTTTCTCAGTCAAATCTTCTGGTTTTCCCAACCAAACTAACTTCTGTTAGGATTGGTCTCCCTTAGAATTATCCTCTGGATCATCGATCTTTGGTACCCAATTAGGAGTGTCTGACCCTTCCCAACCAGCAGGACGTTTAGAGTTGTACCAAGCAATCGAGCCAATCACAACTGCTGCCACAAAACCCACAACATACACTAGGGTAAACCACAAGGGAAAACTGCCTGCTTCCATCAATACATACATAGCCAGTTTAGATTTTCTCGTATTTCGGTTATCGTACCATCCAGCATGATGGCTTCGATACCTACTTTCTAGCTGCTGGGGGAGCTAACGGACCTCCTGCTGGCTTGCGTTGAGGCTTAGGACGAGCCACCGGCTTGGGAGCAACTCTGGGTGCTGGTGCTGGTCTGCGCCTTGCTCGTGCTGGTGCATACCTGCGCTTGGCTGGTGCTGACCGTCTCGGGGCAGTGTTTCTAGGCGTATAGCGTCTGGTGGTACTTTTACGGGGATAAGACCGTTTAGTTGTAGCTTTGCGACGGTAATACCGTTTGGGTTGAGAGTTCTTCCTAGACACCCTGACCCGACTACTACGCCGCCGTGTAGAACTGGCTCTTCTGGTTGAACTAGCTCTTCTTGAACTAGTTCTTCTCCTTGACCGAGTTGTGGAAGCGGTAACGGTAGTGGGAACAAATTTTTTGTTAATAACTCGTTTGGGTTTAATCGGCTGAGCTTCAATGGTAGCTTCCCGACCTGATAACTTCCTGGGGCGCTCAGTAAAGGACTCACGGTCTAAGTCTTCGATTACCTCCAACATGAACTGACGCCAGGTGGCAGCAGCAGTTGCACTAGAACCCTTGGTAGGCTTATTATCATCATTACCTAACCAAACCCCAGCTACTAATTGGGGAATATAGCCCACAAACCAGAGGTCACGGGCATCATCCGTAGTACCGGTTTTTCCAACTGCTGGTCGTCCAATTTGAGCCGCTGTTCCGGTACCCCCGGTAACCACACCCCTGAGCATCCAGGTCACAATGGCTGCTGTTTCTGCATCAATAGCTCGCTCACCCTCGAGTTTGTGGTCATAAATCACGTTACCGTGCTGGTCAATAATGCGGCGAATCCCATGAGCATCGTGGTGAATGCCTTGGGCGGCTAAGGTGCCATAGGAACTGGTAAGTTCTAACAGGTTTACCTCAGATGCTCCTAAGGCTAGGGAGTAGGTGGAATGGAGTTTGGATTTAATCCCCATTTTCTGAGCCAGTTTGATGATCGGCTCCCAGCCCACATCCACTAGGGTTTTGACGGCTACTACATTCACCGAAGAAATCAGGGCATCCCGCACTGAGATCGAACCCCGGAATCTCTCACTGTAGTTTTTAGGTTCGTAACCATCTACTATATATCCCGCATCCATATAGCCTTTATAGGGAGACATCCCTGTTGCTACTGCTGCGGCATACACGAATGTTTTGAATGTAGAACCGGGCTGACGCTGAGCTTGGGTGACCCGATTGAGGTAATTATTGCTATCTAGGTCATTAAAATCCTTACCCCCGACCATGGCTTTGATCTGACCATTGCGGGGATCGACGGCAACTAGTGCAGCTTGTCCAAACCGTTGGTACCGACCATAGGTTTTCATGGTCTTTTGGACAGCAGTTTCAGCAGCATCTTGCCACTCTAAATTAATTGTAGTTTCAATAGTCAGCCCTTTCTGAGCCAGTACTTCTTTGGAAACGTATTTGGGCAATTCTTGTTGGATGTATTCAGTGAAATAGAATGCTTTACGCTCCAGTCGCTTCGGTTGGCTTGGCTTAATACTCAGGGGCTCGGCCATGGCTTTGTCGGCTTCAGCCTGGGAGATGTAGCCATTTTCCAACATCCGCTGCAATACTACATCACGACGCTCTTTGGCTGCTTTTTGCCTAGAGCTATTGATTTTGCCCTCAAACAATGGCGAGTAAACACTAGGAGCTGGAGGTAATCCCGCCAGTGTTGCTATTTCTCCCAAGGTCAGGTCTTTTACGGGTTTACTAAAATAGACCCAAGCCGCATCAGCAATGCCGTAAGCACCGGAACCCAAATAGACTAAGTTTAAATAGCGCTCCAGGATTTGATCTTTGGTCAAATCCTGCTCAATTTTCTGCGCCATGCGCATTTCTTTGAGTTTCCGTACGATGCTGCGTTCGTGATCAAAGTAGACAATTCTAGCGAGTTGCTGGGTAATCGTGCTACCTCCTTCTACTACTCCCCCAGCTTTCAGGTTAGCCACAGTAGCACGGAGAATACCCTGGGAATCTACCCCTTTATGCTCTTTAAAGCGTTGGTCTTCAATAGCAATGAAAGCTTCCATCAGGGTTTCGGGTATTTCCCAAATCTTGAGGGTCTCATGGGTAGCTGGCCCAATTTGCTGGATAATAGTGCTATCGGCAGCTTTGATGGTGATGGTGTCATCTCGAACATAGGTCAAGACATCCTTAGTAGAATCTGGCAGAGAGCTTTCTAGCTTTTGCCAACCCCAACCCAATGCGATCGCACTGCCACCCACCCCTAGTCCGATCCAAAACCAGGAGCGACGATAGATTGCTTTTGGTCCGATTAGCGGTTTGATAACTGTAGTAGATACACGCTTGATTCCGTTGAGAGTTTGGGCAACTACCCTCGACCGCTTCCGCCGTCTTGGCTTTGATGAGGGGGGCTTGCCATTATTAGACACAGCACTCCTATTCAAATCCGATTTCTCCGTCAGTTTCTTTGAGGGATTCGGAGGGTGGTGGCTATGTCGATCTTGGGGCTTCGGGGAAAATATTGACACATCAACTCCTTAGCAATACAAAAGCAGCCATAACTTGTTGTCTTATAACTTGTTGTCTATTTTAGGGCTATAAATCTTAAATTTAGTGAATCTGTCACTTTTTTCTTTCTGCTTGCCTAAAATCCGGATTTCTACGTACTAGGTAAGCATTCAGCTATCAGCATTCAGCTATCAGCTTTTGAATAAAACAGGTAAGCATTCGGATAATGCTGAGTTACCTCTGCTGGGATGGGATTCATAGTCTTTGGCTAATAGTTAAGTTAAGATCTTCTGCCAGTAACAGGTGATCTTCAAGTTCACTGGCTGAACCCATAGCAATTTGAAGGAAACGGGCTAGTTCGGCAACTCCGTTGCCTTAAGCATTAAGCTAACTGCTGACAGCTGACGGCACCTCAAGTAGCACCATCTGTAGCGCATATGCTTACTCATGAACCAAAGCATAATGGAAATAATAAAATAAACGTTATTTTTTGCTATTGTTCAACATGATTCGTCAACTTTAAACCCTGTGGTATTTTCCTCCGAGCGTCTTCTGTTTACACCAGCCACTCCTGACTCCAATGCCATTCCTACTATCTTTGCCTTTCCTAATCAATACAACGTCGGTATTACTAGTCTTGGCTATCAGATAGTGTGGGCATCTTTAGCCTTGCGCCCTGACCTAATGGTCAGCCGCTTATTCACCGATTACCATGAGCCATTACCGAGACAGCCAGAATTACTAGGTTATTCTATATCATGGGAATTGGATTATGTCAATATCTTAGCGGGATTGGAATTTTTGGAGATACCCCTATACTCAGCACAACGAGACTCTAGCCATCCCCTAGTGTTTGGTGGCGGTCCCGTGTTAACGGCTAATCCAGAACCCTTTGCTGACTTCTTTGATGTGATTTTGCTCGGAGATGGGGAAATCCTGCTAGATAATTTTATCGATGCTTATCAAGAGGTTCGCACTGCTGAACGTAATACTCAATTGCAGCATCTGGCTCAAGTCCCTGGAGTTTATATACCCAGTCTATATCAGGTAACCTACCATGACCTAACGAGTGCGATCGCATCCATTCAACCAGTGTCTGATCAGATTCCTGCCACGGTATCTAAACAGACCTATCGGGGCAATACCCTGTCTGCTTCCACAGTGGTCACCGAAAAAGCCGCTTGGGAAAACATCTACATGGTAGAAGTGGTGCGCAGTTGTCCAGAGATGTGTCGTTTCTGTCTGGCCAGTTACCTGACGTTACCATTTCGTACTCCTAGCGCTATCGATTCGTTGATTCCAGCTATAGAAAGGGGATTAAAGGTAACAGACCGGATTGGCTTACTGGGAGCATCCGTCACCCAGCATCCCGAGTTTGATGTTTTGTTAGATTACCTAAATCAGCCACAATACAACCATGTGCGCTTGAGTCTTGCTTCAGTGCGAACCAATACAGTTACCGAAAAGCTAGCCCAAACCCTAACTAAACGGAACACCCGTTCCATTACGATTGCAGTGGAAAGTGGCTCACAACGGTTGCGCGAGATTATTAATAAGAAACTCACCAATGACCAAATTATCCAGGCAGCAGTCAATGCTAAAGCAGGGGGATTAAAACGTCTGAAACTCTACGGGATGGTAGGAGTTCCCGGAGAGGAAATAGCAGATGTTGAAGAAACTGTAGCGATGATGGAACAGATTAAGAAAGCAGCCCCCGGTCTAGGCTTAACCCTCGGTTGCTCCACCTTTGTTCCCAAAGCTCATACACCCTTTCAGTGGTTTGGTGTCAATCCCCAAGCCCAGAAGCGCCTCAAGTTGTTGCAGAAAAAATTGCGATCGCAAGCCATAGACTTTCGACCAGAAAGCTACAACTGGTCAGTAATTCAAGCACTGATTTCCCGAGGGGATCGTCGCTTATCCCAACTCTTAGAACTAACCAGGCATTATGGGGATTCCCTAGGCAGTTTCCGCCGTGCCTTTAAACAATTGCGAGGACAGTTACCTGAACTAGACTTCTACGTCTATACCGACTGGTCAACAGAGCAAGTCTTGCCTTGGAGTCATCTGCTTGGGCCACTTCCTATGGCCACCTTGCTTAAGCACTTAGGTGCTGCGACAGCCCTGGGGGTAGGGAATGGGGAATAGGGCGTGTGGGAAGTGTGTGGTGTCAGTTATTTTATTTGATAGGATATCTATTTGATCCGAAGTTCGCTATTCCCTACTCCCTACTCCCTACTCCCTACTCCCTACTCCCTACTCCCTGTTCCCTTTACTATTTATTACTGTTACTAATTACAACCTATGCTTGAGATATTCAATGAAATACAGAATACATGGCAGGATCTAGTCCTACCTGTAGATAAAAGTAAAGATTGTTGGACAGTTAGCCAACAATTCCGTGATCATGTAAAACAATTTTTCCCGAAAAAAAAATCTACTTTATTAGAGGTGGGATGTTACAAGGGCTTGACCGCAAAGCACCTAGCTGATCACTTCACTCAATATCTGGGTTTAGATGTTAACGATAGGTACCTGAGAGTAGCAAGACTAAACAATCTTTTGAATTTTAATGTAAAATTCAAAAGATTTGATGTGTATAATTCTGATTGGAATGAGTTAACCTTTCCTGCTGATGTGGTTTTAATAGATGCACGTCACAAATACGAGTATATCAAACAAGATATTGATAACTGTTTAAAGCGATTTAAGAATGCATTGATCATTTTTGATGATTACGGAGCATGGGAAAGCGTCTTTAGGGCAGTTAATGAAGCGATCGATGAAGGTAAGTTAGAGGTAGTTAAAGAAATTGGAGTTGAGAAAGGCCAGCAACTGTGGCCAGATCAGAATAATCCATACTCTTACACACATTTTGGATCAGAAGGATTGATTTGCCGTAGTAGTAGAGCGGTTTTCAATTAGGTTAGGTTTTGAGGGAGTAGGGAGTAGGGAGTAGGGAGTAGGGAGCAGGGAACGACGACTGTTCCGAAGATTCCTGCTCCCTAAAACCTAGGATTAAATTACCTCACTCGTCCTGAGAACTGCTATATTATTCTTCAGCCAATCTTCTCCTGAATTTTTAATTTTGCAATCAAGGTTTGGCGTAAGTTGAATGCATGGAAGATGCTTAAAATATCACATTGCCACTCAGGCAAGAGCAACGTCATCCCAATCTCTTCTAAACTATTGAGCAGACAAAGGGCGATTGCGAACCACAGGGTTTTAGCATAGTCAAAACCAAATAATCCCACCGTGGCCACCAGTAGCGTTAACCCCCATATTTTCGCAGTGTAGGTATGGAAGCTAGGGAATTTTCTGAACTTGATTAGACTGATTGTGAACAAAGTAACTTGGGCAGCGATCGCTAACAATAAAGGGATTTGGAAATCTTTGATAACCTTGGGGTATACCAAGCAGGTGCTAATGGCAACGCACAAGTATAGACAGATATCTGCCCAACTATCTGCTTGACGAAGTTGGACTGTACTAACCTTTAATCGACGAGCAATGATGCCATCAAAAATGTCTGACAGTACGGCAATGATATAACCAATAATAAACCAATAGCTGATGTTACGATCCAGGGCATCTAAAAGGAGTAAGGGAGCAATTGCAAAGCGAATCCTAACTAGAAGGCTAGGAATATGTACTAGTTTGATCATCATCCTAAATTTGCTACCTCTAATTTTTACATTAAGACTCTAGGGAACCTAGTATCTATAACACGCCCTTATTGCCCACTAATTATGATTGGGCGCTGGCTTGATACTCCCTTATAAAGTATTAGCAGCACAGTTTACTCACAATAGGATCATAGACCAATTTCTCAATTGTCTGTACTAGCAAAGTGTTAACTATGGAAAAATAAGGTTTTATTTCCGTCAGCTTTAGAACTGCTGATCAACTGGCACTGTCTCCAATTACTCCAACTGTTATTTCGGTTTTACTACTAAATCAGAACCGTTGATGATTGAAGAAAAGAAATGAAAAAAGCAATGTTCTGATTAGCTACAGCTGCTGCAATTGCCGCTATTTCAGAGCATCGCGTTACTTTTGAGAGGGTAATCATGGGTACGCTTTACTGTGGAAAGGGTAATCATGGGATCACATTCCAGTTGACAGGGGAATTATGCGTTCGCGTAGCGGCTCTTTGCTGAGCATCGCGTAGCGGCTCTTTGCTGAGCATCGCATTCCAGTTGACAGGGGAATTATGCGTTCGCGTAGCGGCTCTTTGCTGAGCATCGTGTAGCAGATCCATTGGAGTTACCCCAGCCAAGCTGCGTGACCAAAGCAAAACGGATTCAACCGTGTCTAGCAAAGTGCGAGAGCTACTCGATTTTTGGCATTGCTGAGGGGCGGAATGAATATGAGTGGGGTGGGCATCCTGCCCGCGCGAAAATGAAACGGGCAAGATGCCCGTTCCACGGCAAGATGCCCGTTCCACGGCAAGATGCCCGTTCCACGGCAAGATGCCCGTTCCACAAAACTATTAAAATCATTCCATTATTAAGCAACGCCCAAAAAAAAGGTACCCTCAAGGGTACTGTGAAGCCAGAGTTAGATCTGACATTCTAGAAATGTGTTGATTGAAATGAATTGCACCAAGAGGTAAACCCCATGGCTTACAAATACCATAAACCCTGTGTGTTCCAAGTTCCGATCAAATTAGAAGTACCCATTGTTCTCGACATCGCTGTCGCTGCTAAGCGCAAGTGTTTTGACAAATATGAGGAAATGGAGCTCGAAGAGGCCGAAGGTAGCGAAACTACTGAGTCACCCGAACCCGTTGGCACTTAGTACCTTTAGGAATATTTGACAGGAATCTCTGACGGCTGGCTTTGAAGTAGCTCATAGTAATTAATCCCTGAAACCCCCCTAGGCTGATCAAGCCAGGGGTTTTTTTTACCAGTCTCCTGCTGATATAGCGCTACGCGCAAGGGCATTGGCAAGAGGCATGCATGCTAGAGTTAATCAAGTAGCGATGCAGCATGGTTTTAGCGGTTTCCACTGCAGTTGCTCATCTCCCCATCTCCCCATTCCCCTCCTGGGAGGGGAATGGGGTGGGTCCCCATCTCCCCATCTCCCCATCTCCCCATCTCCCCACACTCCCTACTCCCTATTCCCTACTCCCTATTCCCTACTCCCTACTCCCTATTCCCTATTCCCCGCCCACAAGACCAGCATAGACCAGTTTCTCAACTGTCTGTACTAGCAACAGTGTTAACTATGGAAAAATCAGGTTTTATTGGTGTCAGCTTTAGGACTACTAATAAACTGACACTGTTTCCAATCACTCCAACTGTTATTTCTATTTTACTAGTAAATAAGAAACGTCGATGATTGGAGAAAACAAATGAAAAAAGCAATCTTATTCCTAGCTACAGCTGCTGCAATTACCGTCCCGACAACTGAGGCTTTTGCTCAGCATACTTTTCCTAGTGAGCGTTCCCACTGTCTAGCCACCCTAACTGCTAACAACCCCAATTCTCGGATCACCTTACGTTCTGGAGCAGGAACTAATTATAGAAGCTTGGGTTATGGTTTAGTGGGTGATAATGTCTACGTCCTGACAGCAACTCCTCCAGAGCCAGATTACAAAATAGACAGCTTTGGCTATGGTTGGCACAGAGTAGGTTTTCCAGTAAGTGGAGCCAAAGGATGGATTCGCGACGATTTACTCAAGGTCGAATGTGCTCCCATTAATGATTAAGTAGGTCTATAGGGAAAAAAGGTACCCTCAAGGGTACTGTGAAGCCAGAGTTAGATTTGACATTATATAAATGTATTGAAATTAATTAAAGCAAGAGGTAAACCCCATGGCTTACAAATACGATAAACCCTGTGTGTTCCAAGTTCCGATCAAATTAGAAGTACCCATTGTGCTCGACCTAGCTGTAGGTGCTAAGCGTAAGTGCTTTACTAAATATGAGGAAATGGAAATCGAAGAGAACGGAGCGGTTACTGAGCCAGCTGAACCCGTTAGCACTTAATCTCTTTAGCAATCTTTAACAGGAAGATCTGGGCATAAATTAATTCCTATATCTCCTCTCTATCCAGGGTAAGCGCATCTTGTTGGGTAACCGGGGGTAGTTCTCAATAAACCCGGCCTTGTCTTGATGCAGTCGCTCATGGGGGAAACCCCCTTTGGCGGCGCTGCATCGCTATTGTGCTTATTGACAATAAATTGCCTATATATAGTGTTCATTGAATTCAATAAAAACTATATATAGGAATAAAAAAATTAGATGTGTTTACCCTGTTCTAGCTGTAGGGATTATAAAAATAAAAGTACAAGAGCTGTTGTTCGTATGTTCTACTTGGAATATTCAGTTTTTGCTCACTTAGAGACAGTTCAAGTAGCTTGCCACTTGAATGTCAACCAAGCTAGAAAAATGCGTTACTTAATTACACTCAATCTACCGCCTCCTAACAATTCTTTGGAGTTCGTGAAGCAACTAGATGGAATCAAAGACTTAGAGATTGATGAAGATTATGGTCTAATTCTCATAAGTCCGAAGCGGGATTTGTATGTCATCCGTGTATCGGGTGACATGGATTCTCAAAAACTGATAGCAATACAACCGTTAGTCAAGGGAGTTCACGGTGATATAAAAATAGCTCCCACAGAATCTCAAGAAGAAGAGGATAAATAACATGCGTGTGTTAATTCAGATGCGATTTATGCCGGAACTCCGTGCTGCAATGACTGCCGAGAGTTTCACTATGACAACAGAGGCTGTTTCTATTGATGGCTTTTCACTGGATCAAAGTTATACACCTGTTTTGGTGCCTAATCGACAAAGACGAGAAGAGGTTGGAGTCACAGAAGTGGGACGACTATTTTCCTTTGATGCTCGCCCTGAAGTTTCCACTTATCTGTTAAGAGGTGAGGTGGCAGATGAGGCACTAGAGCCTTTAATAGCGGCAGTTGAACAAGACCCTAATGCGATTGGTGTGTTTTCAGATCCACGAATTAGTGCGATCGCTATTTGTCCAACTGCTTCAGTGGGAACCCATCGAAATGTGGAGAATTTACTGCAATTTCCACAACTTCAAGCAAAAGGAATGGATGGGTCTAACGTAATGGTGGCGATCGTTGATAGCGGAGTCAATCTATCCCATCTAAACAGTAAGGGTAAAACACCTCAATTCGATGGGAGCAAAAGCTGGACTCCAGTATCTGGACTTACCCCAGGTAATATGCCTGTCGGTCATGGAACAATGTGTGCCTTTGATGTCTGCATTGCTGCGCCAAACAGCACTCTTCTCGACTATGCCCTTCTCCGATCGCAGACACCAGGTGGCTCGCTAATGGATGGGTTTTTGAGTGATGCTGTCAAAGCTTTCAGTAACTTGCTGCAAATACTCTCAACAGCCCCAGAACCTAAACCAGCTTTGGTAGTTAATAATAGTTGGGCAATGTTTCATCCCTCTTGGGACTTTCCGGTGGGCCATCCTGGCAATTACAGTGATAATCCCAATCATCCCTTTAACATCATTGTTGAAAGTTTAGAGGATGCTGGTGCTGATATTCTTTTTGCTGCTGGTAATTGTGGTGCAGAATGTCCTGATGGAAGATGCCAAGGCGTTACTAACAGACCCATTTATGGTGCGAATTCTCATCCAAGTGTCCTTAGCATTGCTGGGGTGACAGTTAATAAAGAGCGAGTTGGCTATTCTAGTCAGGGACCAGGACATCTCGACTCTCAAAAACCCGATCTTTGTGCCTATACTCATTTTGTTGGCTCAGGAGTTTATCCAGCAGATATTGGCACTTCAGCAGCTTGTCCTGTTGCGGCTGGTGTTGTAGCATCGATTCGGACGAAGTATCCGCCTTCGGTTCTCTCTCCCGCTGAACTTCGTCAACTGTTGCGCCGAACTGCCGAAGATTTGGGTGTGGCAGGTTTTGACTACGATCATGGGTTTGGGCTGATCGATGTTCCAGCCATCCTCAATGCCCTAGAGCGGATAGAAATACCGGAATTACAAATAGGAGAGGCGGTTTCAGGGCATTTAAAGCAGACTGGCGATTCTAGCTTATATCGGGTGAGGGTCGGCACCTCATTGAGCCTTGAGCTAGATGGACCCGATGGTGTAGATTTCGATCTCTATGTCAGAAAGGCATTGCAGCCAACTATCAGTGAGTTCGACTATCGTGGGTATACCAGTTTACCTGACGAGAAAATTAGTATCCGACCTTCAGAACCAGGTGAATATTTTGTTATGGTTCGTTCTTTTCGTGGAGCAGGAGATTTTTCTCTGAAAGCTAGTGTGGAATCCATCTTGAACGTGTAGGTGTTTGAGTAACAACTGTACCTGAAGGGGCGACGAAACAGGCTGAAATACTTGGTATCTAACGCTATAGCATTTTTCAATTGGGTGAGGTACAAAGTTCTAGGTTTTAGGGAGTAGGTAGATTCTTATCATCCCTTGTGTCAAGCCTGATTGAGATGCTCTTACCTTGCCTCTATATCCTCCATTCTGACCTCAGGATGGAGGAGTTTTTATTTATTCGTTAAGCGATAATAATCCCCACCAATACCGAGGCTAAGTTATGCCATCTTATTATCAGCTGCTAAAAAGGTACCCTCAAGGGTACTGTCAAGCCAGGGTTAGATTTGACATTATATAAATGTGTTGATTGAAATTAATTACAGCAAGAGGTAAAACCCATGGCTTACAAATACCATAAACCCTGTGTGTTCCAAGTTCCCATCAAATTAGAAGTACCCATTGTGCTCGATCTAGCTGTAGGTGCTAAGCGTAAGTGCTTTACTAAATATGAGGAAATGGAAATCGAAGAGAACGGAGCGGCTACTGAGCCAGCTGAACCCGTTAGCACTTAGTCTGTTTAGGAATCTTTAACAGCTGGCTTTGAAATTTTGGGCATAAATTAATTCCTATCTCTCCTCTGTTTCCTCCCTCCTGAGCTCAGGATGGAGGAGTTTTATTGTAGAGCTTAACCTATAATCACCCCTAAGTTATGGGAGACTATCATCAGTTGAAAAAAGGTACCCTCAAGGGTACTGCCAAGCCAGGGTTAGATTTGACATTATATAAATGTGTTGATTGAAATTAATTACAGCAAGAGGTAAAACCCATGGCTTACAAATACCATAAACCCTGTGTGTTCCAAGTTCCGATCAAATTAGAAGTGCCCATTGTGCTCGATCTCGCTGTAGGTGCTAAGCGTAAGTGCTTTAGTAAATATGAGGAAATGGAAATCGAAGAGAACGGAGCGGCTACTGAGCCAGCTGAACCCGTTAGCACTTAATCTCTTTAGCAATCTTTAACAGGAAGATCTGGGCATAAATTAAGTCCTATCTCTCCTCTATATCCTCCATTCTGAACTCAGGATGGAGGAGTTTTTATGGTTAACCGATAATCACAGCTAAGTTAGGCTATCTTATTATCAGTCAAAAAAAGGTACCCTCAAGGGTACTGCCAAGCCAGAGGATTATTTGACATTATATAAATGTGTTGATTGAAATTAATTACAGCAAGAGGTAAAACCCATGGCTTACAAATACCATAAACCCTGTGTGTTCCAAGTTCCCATCAAATTAGAAGTACCCATTGTGCTCGATCTCGCTGTAGGTGCTAAGCGTAAGTGCTTTACTAAATATGAGGAAATGGAAATCGAAGAGAACGGAGCGGCTACTGAGCCAGCTGAACCCGTTAGCACTTAATCTCTTTAGCAATCTTTAACAGGAAGATCTGGGCATAAATTAATTCCTATATCTCCTCTTTAGCCTCCATTCTGAGCTCAGGATGGAGGAGTTTTTATGGTTAACCGATAATCACAGCTAAGTTATGGGAGACTATCATCAGTTGAAAAAAGGTACCCTCAAGGGTACTGCCAAGCCAGAGGATTATTTGACATTATATAAATGTGTTGATTGAAATTAATTACAGCAAGAGGTAAAACCCATGGCTTACAAATACCATAAACCCTGTGTGTTCCAAGTTCCCATCAAATTAGAAGTACCCATTGTGCTCGATCTCGCTGTAGGTGCTAAGCGTAAGTGCTTTACTAAATATGAGGAAATGGAAATCGAAGAGAACGGAGCAGCTACTGAGCCAGCCGAACCCGTTAGCACTTAATCCCCTTAGGAATCTTTGACAGGAATTTTTAACGGCTGGCTTTGAATTAGTTCATAGAAATTAGTTCCTCGAATCCCCCTAGGCTTATCAAGTCAGGGGGTTTTTCTTAACCAGTCTCCTGCTGATAACCATAACATTTATATCAAGTCTGGTTGAATAGCCATAATTAAGGAGAGGGTGGGGAGGGTGGGAGGTCTGGGGAGATGGGGAGATGGGGAGATAGGGAGATTTTTATTAAGGGTAATTATCCTGACATGATATTACAAATAGAGCAGGACTCTACATAGGTAAAAGTGACCAGCTATCAAAAAGTTCATACTCATGAGGTACATAATTTTTTCCACTATCACCCCCTTTACCGCGCCCGAAATTACCACTCCAAAAACTTTTAAACCTAATCCCTGCTCCCTACTCCCTGCTCCCTACTCCCTGCTCCCTACTCCCCCAAATTTTGTATCTCACTAAACTGAAACATGCTATAATAAACGTTAACTAAAAGGTACCCTTAAGGGTACCGCAACCTGTTAGTAAATTATGAGACCATTGGGAGAGATTAAGACTACCTGCTAAACTACCTGATGGAGGGCAAATCATGCCTGACGAAAATATCCACGAATCCTCTTACAACTGTGAATTTGAGATTCCGGTCAATTTTTTAGTTCCCTTCTCATTCAAGCCCACATTTGCTCCACAAAAGTGTACTTTCCAACTTTGCAATCACCCTGGTGCTAGTGCCAGTCCGCCACCCTATGGCTTGCGTCTTGATGGACTGCTCACTGGTAATGCCAGAGATATCTATACCTTTGATTTTGAGTACGAGGGGGCAGAAGTATTCCTCGACTACACCAGCACAGGTGAGATCCACATCTACGGAAAAGCCTTCGGTGGACAAAAAGAAGGGAAGAATTACAAAAAAGGGACAACTGACTACTGGGATATCGACTTTAGCTACAAGATTGTGGGACATAAAGACAACGATGCCTATGTCACGGAGAAAGCCTATGGCAAGTACAACATTGGCATGGGTAAGGGGACAATCAAGTCTAAGAAGTTCAAGTCCTTTGATTTAGTAGACTACTTCGGTAAACATCAATACTCCTTCCGGTTTGGTGATGATACGGAGCACCGGGGCTATAAAGGTATCTCTGGCTGGGGCTGGCTGAATCATAGTGGTGCCAAAGATGGTATCTATGAGCACCTAGATTACTCTGACTGGCTATTCGTTGCTAAAATTCCTAAACTATCCATGGCTAAATGGAAGATGATCTGCTGGAGTGGCTTAGCCAGTGGAGTCTGGTGTGAGGATGAGCCTAAGAAGTCCGATGATGATTAGGGATTAATTATAGCGCCGCGCCCAGTGTGGGGAGATAGGGAGATGGGGAGATGGGGAGATGGGGAGTGTGGGAAGTGTGGGAAGTGTGGGGAGATGGGGAGATGAAGAGATGGGGAGATGGGGAGATGGGGAGATGAAGAGATGGGGAGATGGGGAGATCAGCAACTGGCTCCCCAAGACGGCGGTACCTTCCGACTCCCGACTCCCTACTCCCGACTCCCGACTCCCGACTCCCGACTCCCGACTCCCGACTCCCGACTCCCGACTCCCTACTCCCGACTCCCTACTCCCGACTCCCGACTCCCTACTCCCTACTCCCTACTCCCTAAAACCAATAATAACTAACCACTAATAAATTTCTTGATCTGTTCCAGTTTGTCTTTGTAGGGAGCATAGCGCAACTGCAAATCCAGCCAGAAGGACTTCTTCAGCACGCTTTTTTGGTGAGAAAAGGTATCAAAACCAGCTTTCCCATGATAAGCACCCATGCCACTATCACCAACCCCACCAAATGGTAGGGAAGGAACATTTAGATGCATAACTGTTTCATTCAAGCAAACACCACCAGCAGAGGTCTGTTGCAAAACCTGCTGTTGCTTTGCTTTGTCTCTGGAGAAAAAATATAGCGCTAATGGTTTTGGTCTTTGGTTAACTATCCCAATCGCTTCATCTAAATTACTGTATTCAATCACAGGTAGAATCGGACCAAAGATTTCCTCTTCCATCACTTTATCCTCTAAGGAAATATTGTCGATGACCGTGGGAGCAATATAGCGGTCTTCTGGATTAGTTTGTCCACCAATTATGATCTCACCATCCTTGAGTAAGGTACTTAAACGGTGATAATGCTTATCACTGATAATCCGAGCATAATCTGGACTTTTGGCGGGATCGTCTCCATAAAATTTATGGATACAGGCTTTGATTTGTTCGAGTAAATCAGATTTAATCTCCCGATTGACCAGCAGATAGTCTGGTGCAACGCAGGTTTGACCGGCATTGAGAAACTTACCCCAAACAATTCGTTTTGCTGTAGTCTCTATCGGCACATCTGTCTCCACAATGCAGGGACTTTTACCCCCCAACTCTAGGGTGACTGGGGTTAGGTGTTTGGCAGCAGCAGTCATGATAATCTTGCCAACTTGGGTGCTGCCGGTGAACAAGATATGGTCGAATTTTTCTGCTAACAGTTCCTGACTGGTTTCTACTCCCCCTTGCACTACAGCAATATAGCCAGGGTCAAAGTTTTTCTGGATAATCTCTGCGATCGCACCAGAGGTGTGAGGGGAGATTTCAGAGGGTTTGATCACGCAACAGTTTCCGGCTGCGATCGCACCCACTAAAGGAGCAATGGCTAGAGCAAATGGATAGTTCCAGGGACTGATAATCAGTACTACTCCCAAGGGTTCGGGATAAATTTGACCCGAGCCTGGAAAATTTGCCATTGAGACCGGGACTCTTTTGGGCTTGACCCAGGATTTAATATGCTTGAGGGTGTGATCAATTTCCTGCACCAGGATAATTTCGGTAGCATAAGATTCAAATTCCGCCTTGTGCAGGTCGGCTTTCAAGCCTTCTAAAATGGCAGCATCATTTTCTAAAATAACTTCCTTGAGGCGCTTGAGTTGGGCGATCCGGAATGCCACATCTTTGGTTTTACCGGTGCTGAAAAAATTGCGCTGCTGAGCCAAAATATCTTTGACTTGACTGGTTTGTAGTTCAAGCATCTTAAAATTTAACCCCTGAACGGAAAAAAAAAATCATTTTCTTCTGGTTCAAGGTTAGCAATTATTTGATAGGATAGTTTATTGCTAAATACTTGCAAGAGTTTAGCGTAGGGTGGGTTAGGCGGGGAGTACTTTAAAAGCTCACCTTTGAAGAGAGCTGTCCGCCGTAACCCACCAATATTAAGCAACTCATCGCTGTCTATACATTGACTGTATAAACAGCCTCTGAGTTCAGCTCCTTGAAAACATTCCTCAAAACAATCATTTGCCTGAAAACTCCCGATGCCACTAAAAATTTCAGCACTATTGAGCGGTAACAAACCATGGCATCGTCTGGGTTTGCCTGGTTGGACAGTCTCGGTAATTGCGATCGCACTCCTAATTTGCGCACCAGTCCTATTTGTGCTGGGCAGTATGTTCTCCGATTCTTCAGAAGTATGGACTCATTTAGTCTCCACTGTCTTAGGCAGTTACATTGTCAACTCCCTGTGGTTAATCCTAGGTGTAAGTAGTGGAGTCTTAATCCTTGGGGTTTCAACAGCATGGCTAGTAACCATGTGTCGCTTCTGGGGAAGCCGGGTGTTTGAATGGGCGCTACTACTGCCTCTGGCAGCACCAGCCTATTTACTTGCCTATACTTACACCAATATGCTGGACTTTTTTGGACCCGTACAGACCTGGCTGCGGCAGCTGTTTGGCTGGACTAGCGTGCAGGATTATTGGTTTCCCAATGTCCGGTCTCTGTGGGGTGCGATCGCCATGTTGTCTTTGGTGCTCTATCCCTACGTTTACCTAATCACCAGGGTAGCTTTCCTAGAGCAATCCGTCCGTACCCTAGAAGCTGCTCGTTCCCTCGGATGCACCCCTTGGCGTGGCTTCTTCACCGTGGCTCTACCCCTAGCTAGACCAGCGATCATGGCAGGTTTGGCCTTAGCACTGATGGAAACCCTCAGCGACTTTGGGACAGTAGAGTATTTCGGTGTCAGTACCTTCACGACAGGGATATATCGTACCTGGTTAGGAATGGGTGAGAGGTCAGCTGCTGCTCAACTAGCCGCCTGTTTGCTACTATTCATAATTGTTTTAATTCTACTAGAACGCTGGTCTCGTAAGCAATCTCGCTATTATGAGACTGGCAGTAGTTACCAACGAATCAAGCCATTTTCACTAACTGGGGGCCGAGGCATACTGGCGCTGTTAGCCTGTTTCCTTCCCATTGCTCTTGGATTTTTAGCACCCGCAGCATTTTTGCTGCACATGACCATTAAAAATGCCGAGGAAACCTTAGATGATAATTTTTGGCAGCTAGCTACAAATAGTTTACTATTAGCCATTACAACAGCTGCGATTGCCATGGTCTTAGCATTAGTCATGGCTTATGGGCAACGTCTAGTGCCCAAACTAGGGATGCGCTTAGCAGTACGCACTGCTGCCATGGGTTATGCTATCCCTGGTTCAGTGATTGCAGTTGGTGTCTTAATGCCCTTAGGTCAGTTGGATAATACCATTGACAGCTGGATGCGGGCAACCTTTGGCCTATCCACCGGTTTACTTTTCAGTGGCACCATCATTGCTTTAGTATACGCCTATCTTGTGCGCTTCCTAGCAATTTCATTCAATACCGTTGAATCCAGCCTAGGTAAGATTAAGCCTAGTTTAGATGATGCCTCTCGCAGTCTCGGTTATGGTCCTACGCTTACCCTAATTAAAGTTCACGCCCCATTAATGTGGGGAGGATTGTTGACAGCAGCGATGTTGGTGTTTGTGGATGTGATGAAAGAGTTACCAGCAACTCTGATCATGCGACCTTTTAATTTTGATACCCTGGCAGTAAGAGTTTACCAGTATGCCTCCGATGAACGATTAATACAGGCATCAGCACCAGCCTTAGCGATTGTTTTAGTAGGGATTATTCCAGTAATTTTATTGAGTTTAAAGATTGCTAAATCTCAGGGATAATAATGCAGAATGAAGAATTAAGAATGAAGAATGGAGAAGGCAGAATGAAGAATGGAGAATGGAGAAGGCAGAATGAAGAATGGAGAATGGAGAAGGCAGAATGAAGAATGGAGAATGAAGAAGGCAGAATTCTAAATTATAAATTATAAATTATAAATTATAAATTATAAATTATAAATTATAAATTATAAATTCTTAATTCTTAATTCTTCATGGTGTTGGATTCAAAAAAAAGGTAATAGGGAACAGAGAAAAGAGGAGTTTTTGCTTTCTGCGCGCTACTCCCCACTCCCTACTCCCTACTCCCTAATACGACAGTACTTCACCTAATTTACAACTGTTATACCCAACCAGCAATATCCATCAGTTGAACTGCTGTAGCACTATTAGGTCCATATTGGGAAACACTGGTTGGATCTTCCTTGAAGGGAAAACCAAAGCCCGCAAGTACCGGATCAATCGGTGTTCCAGGAACCACTGGATATTCGCTATTAGCTTGAGCAAAGAAGGTCTGAGCCGTAGGGCTGGTTAGATATTCTAAGAATTTGATAGCATTTCCTGGATTAGGAGCTGTTTTCACCAAGCCGCCACCACTGATATTAATGTGGGCACCCCGGTTTTGCTGATTTGGGAAAAATACACCAACTTTCTTGAATATCCCCTGCTTGGCAGGGTCATCGGATTTAATATAGCGAGGTAGATAATAAGTATTTGCGATCGCAATATCCGCAATCCCAGCAGCAACCGCTTCAATTTGGGCTCGATCATTACCCTGAGGCTTGCGAGCAAAGTTACCCACAAAGCTCTCGACCCATGATTTTACTGCTGGTACACCCAGGCTGGCAATCAGTGACGCAACCAGAGATTGATTATAGACGTTGCTTGATGAGCGGATAGCAATGCGACCTTGCCATTTGGGATCAGCCAGATTTTCGTAAGTTGACAGATCCGCAGGGTTGACTCTGTTTTTATTATACATAATCACCCGCGCTCGCTTAGTGAACCCAAACCAGTGATTTTGAGGGTGTCGCAGGTTAGCGGGAATCTTGGCGTTGAGTTCCGATGAATTAACCGGGGCAAAAATACCAGCCTGGTCAGCTTTCCACAGACGACCAGCGTCAACAGTGATTAAGACATCAGCTGGGCTATTCGCCCCCTCACTTTTAATCCGTTCTATTAATGGATTTGCTTTCCCCTCAATCAGATTCACTTCAATACCAGTGATGCGGGTGAAGTTGTCGTACAAGTCATCATCGGTCTTGTAGTGACGAGAGGAGTAGACATTGACTACCTCATTCTGGGCGGCTGCTCTACGAGGTTTACCCAGTTCACCCAAGGTGTAAGCCGCCATGGCTGTACCACCTGCTAGTAAGATATTTCTTCTATTGATGTTCATCAGCAACTACTACTTTCTCTCCTTAGGATTGTCGCTAAACTTATGCAGTAGGTATGGTAATCCAGCACCTGAGTTACCATACCTACTGCTATCGAAATAAATTATCGATTAGTTTGGGAATTTTGTAAACTACCTTAGACGGTCGAATGCCAGATAAATCCTTTCAATTACCTGATTTGACTATATACTTGACCCTATAGTAGATGATTAGGTCAGTGTGTAGAAGAGGAACTTTACTCATTATAATAGAATATTTTTAATGGCTTATCAGAAATTTATCCAAAAATTTTTCAGAGGAATAGAGCTGAAAGTTATAGCGCTGCACCCAGGAGGGAACTTCCGCCCTTAGGAAACAGGGACTGAAAAACCTTTTCAGATAAAGGGTTTAGCAATTCTTCGTGCCTGAAATTTGGCAACACCCTTACCAGCATTACTACAATTGATAAGATTTAGCGGCTACTGACTACTGAGCGAGTCGGGAGTCGGGAATCGGGAGTCGGGAGTCGGGAGTCGGGAGTCGGGAGTCGGGAGTCGGGAGTCGGGAGTCGGGAGTCGGGAGTCGGGAGTCGGGAGTCGGGAGTCGGGAGTCGGGACTCGGGAGTCGGGAGTCGGGGGTCGGGAATCGGGAATCGGGGGTCAATATGGGGAGGGCGTAGTGCGGAAGTACATGAGC
>NZ_JAAHHZ010000360.1:0-4763 GCF_010672005.1 Moorena sp. SIO4A5
AGAGGCGCAATGGACAGGCAATTATTCATAATCCTCCAAAGCGCATAGCCTGTTCTTATTTAGTCACAGCTTGGCCCATTGGTGGCGAAGAATTACCCCTGCAAGAACACCGATTACTCAGCCAAGTGCTGCAAGTATTCTTAGCCTATCCAACTATTCCAGAAATACCTTTTTTAGAAAATACCCGACTTGCTGGGCAAGAACCAGCCTTACCAATGGTAACTGCTCAACTAGATGGAGTACAAAGCACTGCCGAGTTTTGGACTGCCTTGGGGAATCAATTACGTCCTTCCATCACAGTCACAGTAACCATTGCGATCAAGGAACTCTTTGAGCCAGAGCCAACCCCCATTGTCATTACTCAAAATTGGCAATTAGGTCAGCGGATTTCACCATCCTCACAACAACTGGTGCCTGGCACCGCACAACAATTTTTCCGGATTGGTGGGCGAGTTACCGATGCTGACAATAACCCTGTTGTAGGCGCAACGGTTATTTTGGTGGAGCGTAATCTCAGCGCAGCCACTGATAGAGATGGAAACTATAGCATCGGGGCAATTCCTGCTGGTGCTTATACCTTACGGGTGCAGTTAGACGATGGTGTACAGGAGGTTACTATCACTATCCCAGTAGAAACCAGCACAAGTAATTACAACCTGGAGTTACAGCAGTAATTTTCGTGATTATCAAGGAGTTAAATTATGCCACAGTATTTTTCGCCAGGCGTATATGTTGAAGAAGTTCCGCCTTCATCTCGGCCTATTGTTGGAGTCGCTACCAGTGTAGCCGGATTTATCGGTATTGTACCCGACAGTATCCAACTTCCTGCCGAGCGTGTCGAAACTACTAGTGATAGTGATGGCACTACCACTGTTACCCTCAAAGTGGAAACAAAAACTCTTCCGGAAGCCGGAATCCCTAAGTTGGTAACTAATTGGAGTCAGTTCATCACTACCTTTGCTGACTTAGTTGGGGACAAGACTCTTGAGGATCTCACAGAGGTAGATGAAACTGATTTTGATGCCAATCAAATCAACGCCTGGAGTCGTTTTGCTCAAGCAGTTTACGGTTTCTTCAATAACGGTGGCACTAGGTGCTATGTGATCCGGATTAGTGCTAATACGGAGTTAGCTGCTGCTCTCAATAGTTTTGCTGCTATTGACGAAATCACCATGGTGGCTATTCCTGGCATTACCAGCCAAGCAGAACAAGAAGCTGTCATAGACCACTGTGAAAACCTCCAAGACAGGTTTGCCATTCTCGATGGACAACAAAACCCTACCACTCTTGACCGAGACAGCATTAAAGGTAGTACCAGAGATAGTAACTATGCGGCTCTTTACTTCCCCTGGATTACGGTTTTTGACCCTGCCCAACAAATTCTAAACCCATCAAGCAATGGCAGTATATTCCTGCCTCCCAGTGGACACATGGCTGGGGTTTACGCACGAGTGGATGGAGAAAGGGGTGTGTTTAAAGCGCCCGCTAATGAAGTGATTCGAGGCGCTCTAGATTTGGAATACAACCTCACCAGAGCAGACCAAGACGGTTTAAATCCTCTAGGAATTAATATCATTCGCTCTTTTAAAGGCAATATCAAAGTTTGGGGAGCGCGCACCCTGGGAGGGGATGACAACGGAGAATATAAGTACATTAGCACCCGTCGTTATTTTAATTTCCTGCGAGAGTCCATTGATGAGGGTACTCAATTTGCGGTGTTTGAGCCTAATAACCTGGCACTTTGGCAGCGTATTAAGCGTACGGTCGGTGACTTTCTCTTGAATCAGTGGCGGGATGGAGCCTTGTTTGGAGCAACTCCGGAGCAAGCTTTCTTTGTTAAGTGTGACGCAGAAACTAATCCCAGAGAAGTACGGGAAGCAGGACAAGTTGTTGCTCTAATTGGTGTCGCTATTGTTAAACCAGCGGAGTTTGTCATCTTCCGCATTCAACAGATGGCTGGAGAATAAATAAGAATAGATATTTCTTGAATTACCCATTACCTTACTTATTACTAAACAACAAGGAGATGTGAGTTATGCCCAGAGTAGATCCGTATAAAAACTATCGCTTTCTGGTAGAACTGGATGGGATTGTTCAAGCGGGATTTTCTGAATGTAGTGGTTTTGGTTCAGAAGTAGAAGTTGTGGAGTATCGAGAGGGGGGAGATGATGCCACAGTACGTAAGTTGCGGGGCAAAGCTAGTTACCCTGATATTTCCCTCAAGTATGGTATTACTGACTCCCGGGAACTTTATGACTGGCATTTACAAGCCGTGAATGGGGAAATTGAGCGCAAAAATGGCTCGATTATCCTACTCAATGATGATGGGGAAGAAAAAGTGCGCTGGGATTTCTTTAATGCTTGGGCAAGTAAGTATGAAGCACCCAGTTTAGATGCTAAGGGTAGCGATGTTGCCATTGACTCTCTGATGATCACTTGTGAACGTTTGACTAGAGTTAGTGTCAGTTAACAGTCATCAGTTATAGCACTACGCATTAAAGTTAGGACATTGATAAAAGCTCATTTGCTTTTTTAGTAGACTTTTGCCTCTTGCCTCTTGCCTCTTGCCTTGCCCGTAGCGCTATAAGCAGGTGCACAAAATTAATTACACATTTTCCAAAACTCAAAGCCTTACGATGTAAGGGGTACAGAGATTGGTAGTAGGAAATTAATTTTGTTTAGGTGCTTAACAGTCATCAGTTAGCAATCAGCCATAACCAAGAACCAAAATGCTACAGACGGAATACGAATTTATCTTACCAGCAGGGTATATAGATAAAGAAGGAAATTTGCATCAGGAAGGAGTCATGCGGATGGCGACAGCAGCGGATGAAATTCTGCCCCTAAAAGATCCTCGTGTGCAAAACAACCCAGCCTATCTGATTGTCCTGTTGCTCTCCCGTGTTGTCACTCGCCTTGGTTCGGTGGAGGTAGTTAATCCTAAGATTATCGAAAGTTTATTTGCCTCTGATTTAGCGTATTTGCAGGATCTGTACAATCGGATCAATGGCAATGGAATGCGATCGCTTCAAATTAGCTGCCCCCACTGTGAGCAAAATTTTGCTGTCGAACTCGATTTATCGGGGGAATCCTAGGCTACCCCCTTACCCAAATCCATGAGGAGGTAGCCTATCTGGCCTATCATTTCCACTGGCATTATGAATCAATCATGACCATGGAACACCGGGAGCGCCGAAAATGGGTTACCGAAGTCGCCAAAATCAATCAGCGTTTGAATAGTCCGTAAAGGGAACAGGGAACAGGGAACAGGGAACAGGGAACAGAGAGACTTTGAGTAGCTTTACAAAAGTTAACACAGTTTTGTTTATTTATGTTCAGGTACTTAGTTCAGTAGTGGGTAATTGGGGATTTTCCCCTTTCTAAATCAGTCTAAATCAGATGGATAATTCAGCTTCACAAGCCAATAATTTCCAGGAATCGGGAAGTCCAGAAAATTCCCCCTTACTAAGTCGTCTGCAACGGCGACAAGAAAAGTCTGGTGGAGTAATTAATACCCGCCAACTGCACCGCCATTACCAATCTACCCAAGCAACCACGGCCAGGCTGACCCAACGATTAACCCTACCAGAACAAATTAACTCCCGTTATGGTGCCAGTGGTTTACAACCCAAGTTAAATCTGGAGCGTTTTAGTCGCCCTAGGCTAGAATCTGCTGATGTCAGTAATACCTATCTGGAACCGACTAATGTTGCCTCTTCAGGGAGGGGAGAAGGGGTGCAAAGGTCAATGGCAACTAGGACTAATTCTCCCGAGTTTCCCAGCAACCTAGGGCATCAGGGGAGATCCCAACCACCATCTGGATCTGTCCCATCAACTAGTCCTAAGGTCCCGATTATCAGCCAAATTAAATCTTCAACTGTGCCTAGGTCTAGGGCCTTAATAAGGGAGGAGCCATACTCAAAGTCCCCCTTTTTTAAGGGGGATTTAGGGGGATCTCCGAGTTTGAAGACACGCCCTAGTGCTCAACCTCCAACATCTTTGCCAAGGCAAGTTAAGGTTAATCGTCAGGCAACCTTATCTGCACTCAACCATCAGTTTACACCTCCAGAGAGTGTTCAGTCTCAGGTTGTCCCACCGCAAACAGAGGGTGATTCCCATTCCCCCTCTCCAGTCACTCCAGCTTCTGTTGTACAAACTAAATTGGTTGTAGCTAAGGCAAATCAGCCTTTACCGACAGGAAAAACTAACTCGACACCGGATTTGGTTTGGCGCTCCCAGGAGGAAGAGGAATCAGACAGTAGTTTGGTACAAACTAAGCTATCGGATTCTAAGCCCAATCAGAGGATATCTGAAAAGTTTTTTGATACTGAATTTTGCCCCCCTAGCCCCCCAGCGAGCAATCCCTCGCTGGGGAGAACAAGAATCCAATTGGCTGGTAAAAGTCCCCCAAAATTGGGGGATTTAGGGGGCTTGGATGTAGCAAATGAGACTTTTCAGACAGCCTCTCAGGATATCTCTTTAGTTCAAACTAAATCGGTTGTTGTTAAACCAAGTCAGCCATCACCGACAACAACTACACCCCCAACTAAAACTAGTAATCTGACCAAGAATACAGCAATCACTAACTCGGCAACAGATTTCATCTGGCGCTCCCAGGAGGAAAAAGAATCAGACAGTAGTTTGGTACAAACTAAGCTCTCGGATTCTAAGCCCAATCAGGATATCTCTTTAGTTCAAACTAAATCGGTTGTTGTCAAACCAAATCAGCCTTCACCGACAACAACTACAAGGCCAAAGAGAAA
>NZ_JAAHHZ010000361.1:0-4760 GCF_010672005.1 Moorena sp. SIO4A5
TCTGGAATAAGAATGGTAAGTTACTGCACACCCTATCTGACCATAAGGATGTGGTCAGGAGTATCGCTTTCAGTCCCGATGGCCAAATTATCGCTACGGCTAGTAGGGACAAAACAGTTAAACTCTGGAATCAGAATGGTATCCTGATTAGAACTCTGACTGGTCATGAAAATTGGATCAACAGCGTCAGGTTCAGTCCTGATGGTGAGACTATTGCTACGGCTAGTGCAGACAAGACTGCCAAACTTTGGAATGTTAGTGATGGCAAGGAGCTGCAAACCCTCGATGGTCATAAGGATTGGGTTCTGAGTGTCGGTTTCAGCCCCGATGGTAAAACCCTGGCCTCTGCTACCAGGGATAAGATGGTTAAACTCTGGAATGTTAGTGATGGTAATGAACTAAAAACTCTTAAAGGTCATGACAATACCGTCTGGAGTGTGGTGTTTAGCCCCGATGGTGAAACCATTGCTACCGCTAGTGCTGACAAAACTGTCAAGCTTTGGAACACCAAAGGTAAACAACCTCAAACCTTTTCTGGCCATGATGGTGCTGTAGTTAGCCTCAGTTTTAGTCCCGATGGCCAGACTATTGCTTCTTCAGATTCATCTGCTAGAGTAATTATATGGAATTTAGAGACTATCAGACATCCTGATCAACTGCAGTCCCTTGCTTGCGATTGGCTACAGGATTATCTGAAGCACAATACTAATGTAAATAAGAGGGATCTTCGTTGGTGTCGTTAGTGCGTCAGTGCTGAAGTCCTGATTCCGTCAGAAGCAGTCTGGAATGGGACTGGAAACCACTATGGCAATTTTAATAAGTTTTAAGTAGTATTGCTAAGTAGTCTGTAGTAGTTTTAGGTATTTAAGTGTTACTACTTAAAAGTTAATCATATCATGACTAATCACAAAAAAATCACAAAAAATTGCCATTTTGCTACCAGGATAGAATTTAATTTGCTGATAATATAATTACCTCACTGGCTGGCATAAGTACTTGCTGGCATAAGCAATATCCTTAAAATCATGACTAACTCACCCCTACTCGACCCTGTAGCTACTCACCACCGGGATGCTGTAGAAGAACTAGCCTGGGCAATAGCTGCTAGTGAGGGACAGTTTTTGCTGATGTTAGCACACTGTAATTATGCCAAGTGGCGTAAGCGAGTGGTGCGCAAGCTACACAAAATTTCTTCTGTCCCAATCCGGGAAGTATTCCTAGACCAATCTGCTTGTACACTCTACACCACCCTCCGACAGGAAATCGGGGAGGAACAGCCAGCTGCCTTGATGGTGTTTGGTTTAGAGTCAGTCACGGACCTTGATGAACTGTTAATCGCCACTAACCAAGTTAGAGAAGAGTTTCGCAAAAATTTCCAGTTTCCATTAGTGTTGTGGATTAACGATGAGGTGCTGTGTAAGCTGATTCGCATCACACCAGATTTCCACAGTTGGGCAACAACGGTTATGTTTCAAATCCCAACCTCAAGCCTAATTAGCAACCTACAACAAAAAGCCAATTCTTTATTTAGCAAAGTCTTGGAATTAGGTGCCAGTGAAATTTGCCCCAATGATGCTATCTTAGGTGCTGGTTATAGTCAGGAAATTAAGTTTGCCTTACGGGATTTGGAAAGTGGTAACCACGAGTTGCCACCACAGTTGCTAGCCAGTCTAAACTTTGTCTGGGGTCGAGAGGCGTATGGATTGGGCAAGATTGATGTTGCTATCACCCACTATCAGAAAAGTTTAGAATTCTGGCAACAGGAACCCCGCAAGCACCAGAGCAAGCCCGAAAACAACGGTGAGATTCTCCCCGGACTTGGTGTGCCTACCTTCAGATCCCGTAAACCCATTACCCCTCCACCTCGGGAGCGAGAAGCAGTTATCCTGTTTCACCTAGGATTGTGCTATTGCGATCAGGCTAAGCAATATCCAGCGGGAGACCCTAGCTATGGAGAAAATTGGCACAAGGCTAAGGAGTATTTAGAGCAGTGTCTGGTGGTGTTCGAACAAGAGCAACGACCGGATTTAGTGGCTAAGTTTATTAATCAGCTCGGTGAGATACTGCAATCTCTGCAAGCCTGGGAGGATTTGGAAAGTCTAGCTAAAAAGTCTCTAGCGCTACACAGAAACTACTCTGCTCCTGTTCAAATCGCTCAGGATTATGGATTTATAGCAAAAGTGGCGCTACACAAATCCCGCTGGCAGGAGGCTTACACAAACGCTCAATATGCCAATGTAATTATCACAAAAGTCACAGAAGAACAGGGTGTTGCACAGGATAGGGAAGATTTGTTGGCCTATGGAACAGGGGGAACAGGGGGAAGTAAAAAATTTTCCTATTATCCCGCAAGTATCCAAGCCCAACAACAGCAACAGTACTCCAGCTATCAGGAAAATTCTGCTTTATATTGCCTCAATGGAGTAGTCAATATAGATAAGATTAGCCAGAAATATACAAATAAATCTCCCGTTGGTCGCTATCTGTTACTTCTGGCTCAAGCGCAACAACACTTGGGTCAACATTCCGAAGCGATTAGCCATCTGGAACGGGCTAGGGAGTTAGGCATTGGTGATGACCCGAAACTGTACCTGGAAATCCTGGAAACTCTAGGAACCCTCTACTGGCAACAAAAACGATATCAAGCAGCATTTAGATTAAAACAAGAACGGCTTGCGATCGCACAACAGAATGGTTTACTTGCTTTTATCGGTGCAGTTAAACTCAAATCCTCCCAACAGAATCCGTTACCACAGAATCCGTTACCACAGAATCCGTTACCACAGACCAAGAGTAAAGGTAGCGCTACCGTATCTCAGGCCATGACTGCTTCCGATTGGCAACACAAAGTAAAAGAGCTAGTGCAACGCATTGCCAGTACCCAGCACAAACTAACTGTAATTTATGGTCAAGCTGGAGTGGGCAAGAGTTCCTTACTAGAAGCTGGGCTAATCCCCGCCCTAAAACAGCAACCTATTGGTAAGCGTGATGTAGTCCCGATTAGGTTGAAGGTTTACACTGACTGGGAAAAAGAGTTGGGTAAACGTATCCTAGAGTCGAAGAGTGAAAGTTTGAAGGTTGAAGGTTTAAAGGTTGAAGGTTTAAAGGTTGAAGGTTTAAAGGTTGAAGGTTATAAAAACAACCTTAAAACGGCTAATCTTCTAGATCAGTTGCAAAAAAATCAACGGCAAAACCAGATAAACATCCTGATTTTTGACCAATTTGAAGAGTTTTTCTTTGCTTGCCGAGAGCCAGCTGAACAAAAACGCTTCTTTGAGTTTTTCCGTGACTGTCTTAATATTCCTTATCTCAAAGTTATCCTGTGTTTACGGGAGGATTATCTACACCTATTATTAAAGTGCGCTCGTCAGGTAGATTTGGATGCCATTAATAATGATATTCTTAATAAAGGTATCCTTTATTATGTCGGTAATTTTTCTCCAGACGAGGCAAAATCGATTATTTCTAATCTAACCACTAAAGCTAAATTTTACCTAGAGGATGCATTACTTGATGAGTTGGTAAACGACCTAGCTAAGAATGAACCAGTGGCAGAAGTAAGCCCGATTGAATTACAGATAGTGGGAGTGCAGCTGCAAACTGAGCAAATCACTACTTTAGCGGCTTATCGACAAAGGGGATCAAAAGAAAAGCTTGTGGAGCGCTATTTGGAAGGGGTTGTTTCTGATTGTGGTTCAGAAAACCAAAACGCGGCTTGGAAAATTTTGGGTTTGTTAACGGATAAGCATGGCACTCGACCATTCCGAACAAAACATGACTTAGGAGCAGAGTTACAGTTATCCACTGACAACTTAGATTTTGTCCTAGAGCTATTGATCAAATCAGGTTTAGTGATGAGATGGCAGCAAAAACCAGAAGCTCAATATCAACTGATGTATGATTATTTAGTTGAGCCGATTCGTAGACGTTGCTGATTGTAAGCATTCAGCTATCAGCTATCAGCTATCAGCTATCAGCTATCAGCTATCAGTTATCAGCTATCAGCTATCAGCTTATGCGCTACTTGAGGTGCTACTTGAGGTGCTTTTGAATAAAAGAGGTAAGCATTGGTTTAATCTAAGTTCCTTGGCCTTTCGGCCAAGGAATTCATTGTATTTGGCTTTGAGTCCGTTGAACTCCTAAGCCGGATAGCTTGTTTTAAGCCAAGGGCTGACAGCTGACAGCTGACGGCTGTTCGCGTAGCGTGCGCGTAGCGCATATGCTTACATCTGATTAGCCTTTAAGTCCCTCTAACCAACTGGATAAATCCGACCCATCGGAAAAATCGAACAATGCTTCACTCAATTGATCTAAATCAGCAACAGATAAGTTGTTGATGAGTGATTCTAGACTAGGCTCGATTGTTCCAACCTGGCGTGTCAACTGACGCATAATTAGCTCCAGTTTTCCTTGCTGTAAGCCTTGCTGTAAGCCTTGCTGTAAGCCTTGCTGTAGACTTTGTTGGACTTTCTCCTCTCCCCAAGGTAATAAATTTCCAGAGCTATCCCACCACCGTAACCAATAGTTAGTGATTTCTGATTTTTTGCCATACCATACTCCCAGAAACAAACCCATGGATTCAATCCAGTAGCGTCCATTAGCATCGGGTTGTTGGAGGGTATAGCTTCCTGAGTTAAGCGATCGCATTTCCAAACTTCCGGAGGCTGGGTCAAAAATCACATAAATTGGTACTTGTAGGATTTGCTCGTAAAAGTACCATTTGCCATAGGGGTAACGAGGGTTCATGGAATATTCTCCTT
>NZ_JAAHHZ010000362.1:0-4752 GCF_010672005.1 Moorena sp. SIO4A5
TCACTGGTCTGACTAGTTTCACTATCACTGGTCTGACTTTGATAATCAATTAGTCGAATCCAAGTCAAGGTATCTAGTTTAAATAACCGGATTTCATTGGGGCTAATCGTTACCGTCTCACTATCCCCGTCTGTTGCGGGAGGGGTGCGCGTGACTGTGACAGTAAATTGTTGTCCTGTAGCAAGATAAGCAGCTTGTTGTTGTCCATTAATGGTTGTAGTGCTACCTGTAAGGATGGGTAATCGCAATCCATGCAACAAGAATCGTGAGGTCATTCCCGCTAAGGATTGGAACGACTCACCACCATTGAAATGATTGAGTAAGTCAATCAGAGTAATCGTACCATTGGCATCAACCCCATCTTTTTTATCCCTAACATGATCGATGCCAAGCTGCACGACAGAACGAATAATTAAGGTGAAGTAGTCAATAAATAAAAGTTCAGCGATCGCTAAATCTGCGGATGCATCGTTGGTCGGTATTTGTCCCAGCACTTCTTCTGTGCTCTGGTTATGGTTATAGTTGGAGGATTGAAAATAATTTTGAATCGCCTTGATTTGAGCGGGAGAATATTTCGTACTATCAAAATCAACGATATTGGGCTGCTTATTGGGATCATTCTCATCAGCACCATCCTTGAGTTCCATCTGAAGTTGAGGAAACATCGGGAAAATGGTACCACTAATTTCCGTATCCGCACTAATGGGGCGGTCGGTGATATCAAATATAAAATTCCTAGACAAGAATCGAATTAGCGGTTCCCAAAACTCATCCGCAGGTTCTTCCTCTAAGTAGTTAACGAATAGGGTATAAACATCTTCTAACAATTCCAAAGTTAAGACTTGAGCATCAACATTAACAGCACTTGTGTCGATATTTAAAGCATTACGCTCACTATCTGATAAATAGGCATAAATCACCCATTTAAATAGGGCTTTAACTAACTCATCAAAGTCCGTATCATTATCATTGGTAGAGTTATCATCTAGAGGAATCGAGTTTTCCATAAACAATAACCCGATACCACTTACCCCTGTTTCGGTCTTAGTATCTGTTTCGGTCTTAGTATCTGTTTCGGTCTTGGTAAAGGACGGTTGAAAATAAATATCGAGGCGAAGCTTCCCGTCTTTTACAGTTTCCGTGCGCACGTCTCCGGGGAGTGCTAGCTGAATTCCCGTTGTGCCATCATCCCATCGCAATGACCGTCCACCAGATGTTTGGGTAGTGCCATTTGTCGTAGTAGTATTTGTAGTAGTTACATTTGTAACTGTTCTTGTGCTACTAATGGTCTGGGCTTTAGCAAAACCAAAGCGATTAGCCCTACCATTTTTTTTGATTCGATAGGGACGCACGGTTTGAGCACGGGCAGTAAATACCGGCACAGTTGCTGCCATGGCTCCCCCAGAACCAGCAGCGAGTTGCCAGGGTGGTGTGCTATCTGAACCGAGGACAAATTGCTCCCGCACGGTCAAGTTAAACTTAAATCTGATCCGGACAAAGGCAATCTTGATTGATGCTCTGACAGAAACCGTAGCCACCAGAGCCACCTGAATGGCTTTGTATACCTCCACCACAAACAGCACCGCAACTTTAACCAGGACTTCTACATCAACCTGAATCACTTTAAAGTCCACGACACCATAGATCCGACCAACAATGGCTACACCACCCTGAATCCGGTAATAGGTGGCCTTTTTCTCATTAGTATCGGTGGGATTATAGGTAGCAAACACCCCTTGCAAAAGGCCATGGATGGTAATGCTGAATTCCGCGCGCAGAGGACCTTTCTTGATAATTTTCCCCAACCCGACCTGTAAGCCAATGCCAAATTCCAATACCGGGTCAAAGGTGCCACTAACAATGTCGGGAACACTGGTGGCTGTTTCTGCACTCAGTTTATTGAAATAGAAGCCCCCTAATCCTAAAAAGATGCCGACATTAACGGCAATGGATCTGGAAAAGTCACCACCCCAAGGGAAGCCCACATCGATACCAAAGTCCCCATTGGTATAGATTTCAATGGCAACCACCGGCAGGGTAATATGAACAGCACCAAAGTCGATATACCGCATGGTGTCGGGTAAAACCAGCTCACTGCGATAGACCCCGACAGTGTCACTAATGCGGCGATAGAGGATTTCAAATTCAAATCCAGCAAAACTCTGTACTGGGGGTCCCGACAAGCTAATGCGCAGCCCGTAGATAAAGGGATCGTTGAAAATTACACTGATCTCAATGGCACCCAAAATCACAAATTGGGCACCAATTAACCACCCACTCTCTGCACTAAACTGAATGGGCTGACCTGAAAATTGAATCGGTTGAGTGGGGTCAGAACTTACGGCTGAGGGTAAGGACTGTTGCAGAGCTGTCAGGGGATTTTGCCGCCGTTTAATGGGAGGAAGGGGTACCAAGGTTTGGCGCATCACCGTGGTGAATTGCTCAATAGTACGAGCTTGTTGCACAATTTCCGGTGCGAAGGCAACCCGTTGTCCCAAAGCCAGGAACTTCAGCTCGAAGATCGGGGCTTTAGTGCTGGGCACTTCTGGGGGATTTTCATTGACTGGGTCCCACTGAACTCGCTTTTTGGGTTGTCCAGGAATACTTAAGTCTACTGCGATCGCTATTTTTTTATTGGATGCTGTTCTAGCATTATTTTGTTGGGTACTGACCTGAGATGACTTAGTCCCAAACTGGTAAGACAGTCCCACATTGGATACCTTAGCAATCAAGACATTCAAGGTAGCCTTGTAGGAAATGGTGATGGATTTATTAGTTAGGTCTATCTCCAGACTAAACTTATCTAGCGCTATCTCTTGTTTAGCAAATTCATCCCAGGGTGGGTCGAGTTCAAAGTCAGTAATGCTGGAGTCATATACACTGACAATATAGGCAATCAGGTCACCAATAGTGGGATTCTTATCCCTGACCACACTAACGCTAAACCGCAACAGTTTACGATTATTGATATTGGTGTACACTGCGCTCAACAACAGGGTACTGATTTGGAGTTGGAAAATTAACTCACCGGTACGATTTGCCAGGGCTTGGGATGAACGACCAGAGCTAGAGGTGCTACCGGTTTGGCTAAAGGTATAGATAACCGAGAGTTGTAAGGTATCGAAAAAGGGAATAGAGGCTTTGACCGTTCCTGCGATCGCGCCTTTCAGGGTCGTAGAGGTTCCCCCTGGTTTATTACTCGACCTTTTAGTAATTTGAATCGCTGCTTGGATTTGCAGGGTTTCTTCCCCTGGCACTAAAGCAATGCCAGTATCCCAATCCATGGATCCGGTGAAGGTATAGCGGGATTCGACGATTTGGGTATTACTGTCTTGATAGCGAGTTTGTTGTAGCGCAAATGCCAGGGAAACTACTAAATCCCGCAACCCATACTCATCGAGCTTATCCTGGGAAAATCCAAAAGCTTTGATGACTTCGGTAATACTAATATTTTCAGCAGTGGCAGAAAATCCCCACTGACTGGCAATATTTCCATTTTTTGAGGAAAATTGATGGGCGACCTTAACCGCAAATTCGCCCCCAAATAACTCAAACAGCCCCTCAAATGACAGTTTTCGCTGCTGGGAGAGGGATTCTGCCGTATTCTGTTGAGTGCCATTGGTTGAGCCAGAAGATTTGACCGACGACACTGACAGAGCAAGCTGTTCGATCGATAAGGTTGGCCCCGAATCGAGGGTAATCGACCAGGCCCCTCCCCCAGTAACAGACCCAATAGCAGCCTCAAAGGAAAATGCCCCTTTATCCGGTCGCAATTCCACCGCCATTTTGGTAATGGCTAAGTTCTGAATCGAGTCTGGTGCATCTAATTCTGGAATCAGTTCTTCCAAAAGCGCCACGACATAAAGTCGCTGTCCAGCAATCATACCGCCCCGATAAACCGTTACGTTGCGGTCTTCAATTTTCTCCAGGATCAAATTGACAGTTTCACCAGCAACGGTTAGCTCTGAGACCAGACCAAAGCTAACACTGGTTGTTCTTTGCACTATTGCAGTCATGGCTCGATTCAGAAATATTACTAGGCAAAAATGGAATTATCTAAAGTCAGCGGTCAGTGGTCAGCATTCAGCCGTCAGCCATCAGGGAGCATTTTTTATTCAAAAGCACCTCAAGTAGCGTGGCACAGGCTTCTAGCCTGTGACCTAACCTATAAGCTGATAGCTGATAGCTGATAGCTGATAGCTGATAGCTGATAACTGATAGCTGATAGCTGATAGCTGATTACTGATTGCTATTCTTCATTACTGATTTTGAAATAGACCCCCCTTAATTTAAGGTCTAATCCATCTATTAATTGACCTGAATTCTCTTGCCATTCTGCTGATAGTCCAACAGTATAAGCTGTCTTCGTTTTATCAACGACTTTCTTTCCATCAGCATTTGTCGTTGAAGCACTAGAACCTGGAATTCTGACATGAAATTCATCCACATATAAACCAGCTTCAACCAGCACACTTGCCGCATCCTGTAAGACGGTAATATCTGGTAATTCGTCGGACTTGAGAGTGCCATCCTCATTCAGAAAGGAAGCCGTTGTGCCTGACTCAACTGCTCCTAGGGTTTGTAAAATACTGTTAAGAGAGGTACCTACTGTCCCTAAATAGACTCTCTCCCCTGCCGGAAGTTCAACTTCAATTCCCTTTTCTTTAATTTCATTAATAGCATTTTTAGGTTCTAAGGAAATTGTCTTTCCAGCCAGTTCTAGAGAAACACCAAAAAATACTTTAGTATCTG
>NZ_JAAHHZ010000363.1:0-4752 GCF_010672005.1 Moorena sp. SIO4A5
GATGTTGATTCGGGAGATAACCATAAATATAAGTTATTACATGATGCTAAAGGTCGCTTTAAAATTGATGGCAATCAACTAAAGGTCAAAAATGGCCACCTCTTAGACTTTGATGAAAACTCTAGTCATGATCTCAAAATCCGCACCACGGATTCCGGGGGTAAAAGCTACGATAAAACGTTCACCATTGACGTCCTTAATCAGAATAATGCTCCAACGGATATTACCATTTCTGGCAACAGTGTCAAGGAATTCAGTAATAATGGCACTACCATTGCTACCCTAACTACTAATGATGTTGATGCCGGAGATCACCATACCTATAAGTTATTACATGATGCTCAAGGTCGCTTTAAAATTGATGGCAATCAACTCCAGGTCAAAAATGGTAGTCTTTTAGACTTTGATGTCAACAATACTCATCAGATCAAAATCCGCACCACCGACTCCGGGGGTGAAAGCTACGATAAAACTTTCAGTATCGAAGTCGAAAACCAAAATAATGCTCCGACTGATATTAACCTCTCTAGCAAAAGTGTCAAGGAATTCAGTAAAAATGGCACCACTATTGCTACCCTAACTACTCAGGATGTTGATTGGGGAGATAGCCATAGCTATCAGTTATTAAATGATGCTCAAGGTCGCTTTAAAATTGATGGCAATCAACTCCAGGTCAAAAATGGTAGTCTTTTAGACTTTGATATCAACAATACTCATCAAATCAAAATCCGCACCACCGACTCCGGGGGTGAAAGCTACGATAAAACGTTCAGTATTAACGTTCAAAACCAGAATATTGCTCCGACAGATATCAGCATCACCGAGCAGGGCGGTGAAAGCAATGACACACTAATTGGTGGCTCGGGTGATGACACTCTTTCAGGAGGTTCTGGGGATGACAGTGTTGTTGGAGGTTTCGGTAATGATAAGATTTGGGGTAATCGCGAGAATGACACACTAATTGGTGGCTCGGGTGATGACACTCTTTCAGGAGGTGATGGGGATGACAGTGTTGTTGGAGGTTCCGGTAATGATAAGATTTGGGGTAATCGCAATAATGACACACTAATTGGTGGCTCGGGTGATGATACTCTTTCAGGAGGTTCTGGGGATGACAGTGTTGTTGGAGGTGCCGGTAACGACTACGTCAGGGGAACTTGGGGCAATGACAATCTCGATGGTGGGGATCATGATGACACTCTGAAAGGTGGTCAGGGAAATGACTTCCTTGAGGGTGGTTCTGGCAATGATTGGATCATGGGAGATGTAGGTAACGATAACCTAAAAGGTAGTTCAGGTGAGGACACTCTGAGCGGAGGTTCGGGTTATGACACCATCGAAGGTGGTGATGACGATGACTACCTCAGAGGAAATGCGGGAGATGACTTCCTTAAAGGTGGCGATGGCGATGACTACCTCAGAGGAGACCAGGGAAATGACAGCCTTGAGGGTGGCGCTGGTAACGACTCTTTGATCGCAGCTTCGGGTGATGACCATCTTGATGGTGGGGATGGCAATGATACCCTAAAAGGTAGCTCTGGCAACAACTATTTGATCGGAGGTTCCGGTGATGACAGCCTTGATGGTGGGGGAGACCATGACCTGCTTGAGGGTGGCTCTGGCAAGGACACTTTGATTGGAGGTTCCGGTAATGACACCCTCAATGGAGTTGGAAATGATTCCCGAGGTAATGGTGAAATTGATGTTCTTGTTGGTGGAGGTGGATCAGATACTTTTCTCCTAGGAGATGATCATGGCGCTTTCTACCAGGGTGGGGGTGACAATGATTATGCAAAGATTGATGACTTCGATTCTCAAGACATGATTCAGCTCTATGGTGTAGCGGATCAATATGATGTGCTTGAGGCTGATAATGGCTTACCCGGTAGCACAGCTTTGTATTTTGAGGGTGATTTGATTGCAGTATTCAAAGATGCATCTGTAAGTGATGTCAGCAGTAGAATGGAATTTCTTTCCTAATCTGACCAGTTGTAAGATTGGCAAGATGACCGCAGTTAGGTAATATGGGTAAGAATCTACAGGGTGCATCTCAATGCATGCAATTAGGCAAAAATTCGCACACTTCCGACACTTCCCGCTCTCCCCACACTCTCCTTCTTTTTTACAAAAATAGCGCTACGCGCAATGGCATTGGCAAGAGGCAAGAGGCAAAAGTTGACGTGGATTAGCTTTGCAGCTTTTATAAATGTCAAACATGCTATATGAGATGCACCAAATCTACCGAGAGTTGGACTGATTTTTCTGTATGTTTTAATTTAATAGGATTGCTATACTTTTATCTGCTGGTGTTTACCAGTTCTCAATTACTAACTAACTATATTTTTCATCCATTAACAAAATATTAACAAAAACGGTATAACGCCACCCTTTAATTTATCAACTAAAGGGTGGCGTTACATTTATTGTTTATTTATTCTGTATAGTCTTCAGGTTTGAATCTTGGTATTGCCTTCGTTAAAAAGAATTATCATCGATAGAATTATCATCGATGTCGCAATCAGAGGTTTCACGAGTCCCGTGATTGACCTCATGGTTATAGTTACTATCTCTGAGCCTTGGCTGATTAACATCTGATGAGCGTTGATCAGTCTCAGGAATTTCTAGAGCTTTTCTGTGAATAGGTGCGCTTTCCGTGATGGCGTTCGCGTAGCGTGACCTACGGTCAAGGGATGGCTCGCCATCACGGGTCGCATCTGATGATGCTAGGGAATCGATTGACCTGGATTTTGGTGAGGTACCCCTCCAAGTTTTCCAGGCAGCTTTGAAACCCTTAACCACATTACGAGTATTCTCTTTGACTTTTTGGGCTTGGTTTTTAGCATTGCTAATACTGTGGTCAACCTGTTGAACCACATGACCAGCACTTTTGACTCCTTGATTAAGATCATCTGTCAAGTCGCTGATTTCCAAGCCTGTCAGCCGAATGGCTTCTAGGGTCGGTGGTAATTCCCGATTTAGGGTATCAGCTAATTTTTCCACACTACGAGCTGCCCGCGCTAACTCTTGTACAGCAGGTAATAACGTTACTAAAACAGCGGTTAAACTAACTGCTACGAGCAGAAAAGACAGCCCGAGCCAAAATAGAGGATCAATCACAAAAAATCCTAGGATGTTGGGAAGCCCCGTCTATGGGGGCTCAGGGGGTGACCACAAGGCTAAAAACTAAACAGGGTGACCGGGTGTGGGGGGTAGGGGGTGGGGAAAATAAAAGCGATGCAGTGCGGTCTTGGGGGTTTCCCCCACTCGCGCAAAGCATGGCTGACAGCGATGCAGCGCGGTCTTGGGGGTTTCCCCCATGAGCGACTGCATCAAGACAGGGAATTTGGAGTGAGTCGGTGGGATAACAATCGGTCCGAGACCTGATTTAACCGTCCCGTCGCCACTCCGCCAGCTCAAAATCTTCCCCTCCTGGGAGGGGTTAGGGGTGGGTTCCCTACACCCATCACCCCACACCCCACACCCCGTAAAGCTTTTAAGGCTGTTTGTCACCCCGTCAGCTATGGGGGAGAGGGGTGATGACCGTTGATTTATTCTACAGGTTAACCTGTGGTATGATTCAGTAACTGGGAATGGAAAATCGGAAAGACTATATTGATAATCTAGATTAATACTCTCCCTCGCCTTCAGTAATTAAGCTTAATTGACACTCCCCGCCCGCTTATGGACGGGGATTCTTGCTTCCACGGGGTGACTTGTTTAACCAGGCCGGAGCCAGGAAAAATAGAGGTCTCCTCGACCCAAGCGATTTAGTCTATGACTAGGTTTCGGTGTGCCGGAAACGAAACCTTAGAAGAGTGGAGCCTTAATCAAAAAGGTTAAAACTTTTTACTCATAGCCGACTAACTATAAAGGCTCCACTCTTCTTACGGTAACTTCTAACCCCACCGTACCTTTTTTTCTATACATAGATAGACACTTTTTTTTATCTAACTTTTTCATAGACTTTTAAGTCGTTAGACCCAATTACGCAATACGTACGCTCTACATATTTTTTACGTTGTCTACTTATGGTTAGATAGTATCTTTCTACTTTTAAAGTCTATTGCTTATGGTTTTATTGTAGCACATCTAAAGCCGTCGTTCGCGTAGCGTGGCCAAAGGCCAACGAAGGACGGGGCTTTAAACCCAATTTTTTCGGTAAACTTAACAGACTAGCCAGCTTGAAGTCTTGATAAAACACCATTAAGCTCGCACAAACTTTCAGAGCTAATTTATAAAGTAAATATTAAGAGCTCAAATCCCTTGACAGATATGGATTTCAGGTAACAGGGGGCAAACTAGGCCGAATTACTGAAAGCCTTGGGCTGCAATGTTTATAGCTCCGTTTACAAATCAGCTCTCATCAATTTTATCCTATCAGTTTTCGTGACATTTGACAACGTATTTGACAACGTTTAGTGATCTTATTGGCTAATACTTGCAGCATAGGATAAATTTTTCCATTTCCGATCTTCCCGACTCGGGTAACCGACACAAAAGCAGGATGTTGCACTTGTAGGGGGCTAATTTATGGAGAAGGGGAAGAGGGGGAAGAAGCGGAAGAAGGGCACGTAAGAAAAAACCGATGAGATTGGGTCAATCAGTAACACCAAAAAAAAGCACTAAACCTTCTTACCCCCCGTCCGGGATGCCTAAAGCTAATGTTGATTAGCGGACGAGTTTGACTCTGCGGCAACTGCCGACTCGGACTTTTGAGGCTCTACGCTTTCAGCGACAGAACCTTTTTCAGGG
>NZ_JAAHHZ010000364.1:0-4718 GCF_010672005.1 Moorena sp. SIO4A5
TTGCTTGCACTGCCTTGGAAAAAACGAATATCCCTCTATATAGAAGCACAAAAATGGCAACAAGCTATTGACCTTTGTAGCAATAGGCTCAAGTACTTTTCCGATTCCATCGACTACCAGAATGAATTAGCAGAAGTACATTTTTCAGCTACCTTGGTCAAATTAGGCAAAGGCAAATCAGAAGCTCAGCAACTCAAAGATGCGACAAGATTGCAAGATGGGATTAACCATTTAGAAAAGCTATCCAATGACTATCCATACAATCTCAGAATCTTTGAATTACTAGGTCATCTGCATCACCTGCGTGCAATCAGCCTGGGTAATGGGGGTCATATTGCCGAGGCGCTTACCGCTGTACAGAAGGCGTTGGTATACAATCCGTACCTTGAAAAAGCCTATGAGACCCGCAATCAATTGATTGAAACAATGCAGCAATTACAAGCCCAGATGAAGGAGGTCGAAGCAAAACTAGCTACACAGTTCAATGCAAGCCTGAATGAGAAAGGACAACGCCTACGAGCGGAGGCTTCCAAGGGGTTTGCACCAATGAATGCCTACATGAAGTCGGCCAAAGCAAAAGAGACAATGTATGGACTCAAAATTGCTCAGGCCATGAGTCTCTGGCAAAGGATTGGTCTACCAGAACCGCAGGAAAGTTTCAACAACAGTTCCCCTGCGGTGATGCATACCCAGAGCGGGGAAGAATTGCCCACAGAATCAACCACTCATTGGGGCAGGCAGGATTTAGTGTTATTGGATGGATTAAATCTTATATTTAACAATCCTCCCCAGAATCAATGGGATTTAGCAGCCGCATGGGAAGCCGTTGTTGCTAAGAAGCCAGAATTAGCAGAACTCGATAGCGGGTTGATTTATACCTTTCTTGATCGCAAGCTCTTTAGAAGCACAGAGGATCCTGTAACTTCAGAGACCTCAATTCCACTGTCAGAACTACCCCAACTCACTCCTGTTTCTGTTCAGCCCAAGCAAAGTACAGAACCTTTTCTACCTTGGTTGTTCAGTCATCAAGATATTCGGATTAAGGTTCAGGCCGCTGTTGCTAGTGTGTTGGTATTGACAGGCGGGGGACTAACCATTCAAGACCAGTTAATCCGTTCAACGCGAGATACTGCCTATCAGCAAATTCTAGAAGCTGAGCAACAACAAGATCACCTGAGTGTGATTAAAGGAGCAGAGAAATTCTTTGCGAATTCTCCCATAAGTGGAAAAGATCAACGCGATCGCCAAGTCATGCAGCTTTACAGTGAGGCACTGGTACGCTGGTTTGTTCAACAAGAAGACCCACTCGATCACAAAGCTCAAAAACATCTTGATCGCTACCGTGCCGAAATCAGCAAATCAACGCCAAAAGGTAACTAGGATGAAAAACATTATTAATCTACTGAGTATTTTAGGGATTGTTGCGGCTCCCTGCACAGTTGCCCATCTTTATTTCCAGGAAACTCCTGCTTCTCAGGTAACCGAAGCCTTTCCCTTAAACCAAACTCGTTTTGTTGACTTTAGAGTTGACGAAGACAGCCTCGAACGGCTAACGGAACGAGAGCAGATGGATCAACTGCGAGACTGGCTCCTGTTTACTGTTGCTTCCAATCAGGGTCTTTCTACCAGCGAACTTAACCAAAGTTTGTACGACCTTCCTAGCGTTCGTTACGGCTACATGAAGCCCGTATCTAACTTCGAGTATGGACAAACCCGCTCCCTATACATCGGCAACGGACAAGTGATTGCCCTTTTACCAAAGGATCGTTCCCAACAAGAACGCATGGACGACCTTGCCCATATTATGGATAAACACCGCAAGAATACTGGTAAAATCCCTACTACGGTCAAGGTCTTTGACTACGAAATCAATCGAGAGAAACAGTTGGGTATCCTGAGTAAGCGAGAGGTAATGGAAGCCCAAACCCTCTTTACCGAAGAACATGGTTACTATGAAGCTAAAATCAAGAGCCTCGATGACCTAAAGCAGTTTATGAGCCAGGTGAATGATGTAACATTTGCTCAGGTCAAAGGTTCGGTGTTAATTCTAGGTGGACGCAAGATTCTCAGTCGTAAGTATCAAGGGATTCGTATAGAAGATGTCGCTGCCATTTGGCAATCCGAGAAGAAAATACAAACTCAACTCTCTAAATTTGAAGCTCGTTGGCGGGAAAAATCAAGAAGTATCCTTCTCTCCGAATACGAAAAAGCTAAGCAGGAGGCGGCTGCAGAGTGGAAGAAATTAAAGTTAGTCAATGCTAGCGGTTTTTCGCTAGATCCGGGTTACGACTATCGCAGTCTGGAAAATTTCCTGAGTCGGATTGAACCTGTCTTGCAAACACTGATCCTGAAAGATGCATCAGCAATTACCAAACAAGATATTGAAAAAGCAAAGCTTGGCTTGGCTAAAGATGATGTAGTTCCCTATCTTGTCTTGGCAGACAAACTAACTAAGAGCGATAACCCCAGAATATTAGTAATTGGTGAATTGGCTTCTGTAGCAGAGACAAAATATCGCTACCAAGCTGCACGTTACGACGGGGAACTCCAGGGGACAGAAGTGGGTATGGTTCTGTTTTACACAGACCTGCTGGCAAAACTTTGGGCACTTGACTACCTGAGTACTACTCCAGAAGACAAAATCCTGGATTTTAAAGCACTGACGAAAGTCAAGATTTCATCAATTTACCAACAGGAGGAAAGAAAACTGCCCAGCACCCGGCTATGGTTCGGGATTCAAGATAAAGGATTTCAGGTAGCTGATCAGGGTAAGAGCATGCTCTTTGCCCGTAATGCAACCCGAATTTATGCTGCCTCTTCTAATCCCCTACAGCCAGGTGTGGAAACCTCTCCTTCAGCAAGCTCAGAGGCTTTTTTGGGTTGGTGGAATGACCACTATGAAGAAGTAGCTCGCTATGAGCCAGAGTACGAGCGGCTCAATGAGATTATGAAGTGGAGCCTGTTGATTGGCTGGCTCAACGAATCTGATCACGGAGACCTTTTGGACTTTCTGCAAGGAGTTCAGGTCAAGCGAGACAACTGGTTTCCCAACTGGGTGCGAGAAAATAGCGATCGCCTGAAATTTCAAAATTGGTCACAGGTTGGTTTTTACGAGCGTGGTTACAAAGGCTCGAAAACAGAAGCAATGCCTGTGCTCATCTCAGAAGCATTCCAAAAGTTTGGAGAGATACGCTACTTATCTGGGGGAGTTTCCCTAGCAGGTAAGGATATATTTAAAGGGCGTGCTATCCTACCCAAGACCAGTAAAGCCAAGCAATTAGCTCTCCGCTCTGATGTAGATTACAGTACTTTTAACCTAATTGATGATAGTCTAAACTTCAAAACTCTAAACGGAACAAACTATCAACTTAAAACCTCCAAGCAAAATTTGAGTTTGGTTACAGCTAAGGCAAAACAGGGAACCAAGTTTCGTAGTCCAGATGCCAAATTGAAAAACCAAGCATTTAGCCGGACAGTATCTCAGTATTCCAGCAGAATTGAGATTGACACTTCTGTTGGTAAGACAGAACTTGGCAGTTTTAGCGTCAACAAGACCCAAAATAGCTTTACAGTTGGCTTCAAGGGTCGAGATATTGATGCTGGACATTCCTTGGGATTGCGTTTAAGTCGCTCCAAAGGATCGTGGGAACAAGCACTCAAAGAAATGCCAGATGTTCAGGTTGCATTCAAATCCCGCAGGCAGCCACCTCATTACATCGTCCAAATGTCTGACTCCAAGAAGTGGCTAAAAATTACCCCAGAACCACGGGCTGCCACAGGAGGAGGAGGGTCAAAACCTCCTAAGCCTCCAAAAGATTGGGACATCTTTGTTGGTGATTTGGGAGATGACTCTCGCCACTTAGGTATGTCTTGGCTCGATGATCAACAGATTAAACAACAACAAGCTGCTGGAAATTTGGAGAAAATTAAGCAATTTGTTGATGATGATTTCCCTAAAGATCCAAAAGTTGAAGAATTCGGAAAAAAACTGCAAAATGGCAGGTATCCTCAAGTCGCTGTAGAGATTGCTGACGACCCAGTCCAGTTTCTTCTGCTTAAGAAAAAACACTCACAAGTTAAACTAAATAAAATCGATCGCTTGCTCATGCAAGGAAAAAATGCCAAAGCTGCTCAGTTGATCGACGAATTAATCCAAGTTTACGGTCCAGAACCAGACCTGATCATGCGTAAAGCGTTGATCAAGTTACGTCAAGTGAACCTGAATGTCAAACAGATTTTCCCGGATGCTTCAGCCAAACCCACAAATTTCTTCGACGAAATCAATAGAATCTTGGAACGTGATCACGGTAAATTTTCCAGAGTTGAAACAGATACAGCTTTCTATTATGTCCAAGACGATCCAGGATTAAACAATCTGAATTGGAACGCTCCCTTGGACGAGAGCTTGCCTTCCGGTTCTGGAGCTAGAGTCTATCAACTCCTACCTGGAGAAATTGGTGAAGTTAAACTCCATCTCAGTGGCTTGGGTGATACTAGCGCCTCTGCTCATCCCTCCACCCAATTCAGAGGCTCGAATCCCAACAATGCCCTCCGCAATGCTGTCAGCACAGACAACAACGAATGTAAAGAAAGCACTGAAGAGGAAAGCATCAAAAATGCTTGTCCGCAGCAGAAACCGACTTACGTTGTAATTATGCCGGAAAATACTTAATTTGTTGTAGGAGAATGCTTTAATGTTCGATTCTTTTGAAAAGCTA
>NZ_JAAHHZ010000365.1:0-4716 GCF_010672005.1 Moorena sp. SIO4A5
TCGACAGGAAGCAGAACATGAAGCCGTCCTAAAAATGCAGATTGCCAATGCTGGTCGCCCAGAACTCTCCCCACCACCAATCCAGCAAGTCAATATCCTCCCTGGTGGAGAAGCTAACTCTAAACACTCCATTGTCAATCAGGAAGTACCTAGGGCTACAATTCCAGACGAATCAGCCGCCACACCCAGTCTGCCCATTCGCGATCAACCAGTACTTGCCCCAACCGTACTTTTTTCCAATCCTACCCCAGCAAGCAAGGGGCGTTTAGTAAACCGTTCATCCGGTGCCATCATTGTTTTGTCTGCTAATCCTTTCACTATTGGTAGAGAACCCACGAACACCCTAGTGTTAGAAGATGCGATGTGTTCTCGCAACCATGCCCAAATTCTGCAAATTCCAGAGCCTCAGGACAAAGTGCGCTATCAAATCATTGATGTAGGTAGTTCCAATGGTACTTTTGTGGACCAACAGCGGCTTACCTCCCATCAACCCTTTTCGCTCAGTGCAGGAAATGTGATCCAGATTGGTAATCAGGAATGGACTTTCCAGTTACCTTGAGCAGTTGATCCGCATCTAATACTCTACGAGGTAGCATTACCGTAAAGGTAGTGCCAAGACTGATATCACTGTTTAGACTAATTGTCCCGCCATGGATATCGACACATTTTTTGACAATAGCTAACCCCAGTCCACTACCAGAAATATTTTCTACATTCGAGCCTCGATGAAAAGCATTAAACAGATTATGTTGGTCTTTCCTCGGAATGCCAATCCCATCATCACTCACCTCAAAAATAACTTGGTTATTTTGACAGGCAAACTTAATCAAAACCTTACCTCCATTAGGGGAATACTTGATAGCATTATCAATCAGATGGGTAAGGATTTGTAGTAGCAGCTTAGAATCAAACAACGGTCGCCCACACTGTTGATCAATTTTTAAAATCAGGCGATGTTGCTCACCATAGTTATGTTGCATGTCATCCACTAGATCACGCACAAATACCCCTAAATCCAAAGGAGTAGGCTGAAACTCTAGTTGTTCAAATTCTGCCTTATTAAGGAACATCACATTACCCATTAAGTCCGTTATCCGTTGAACAGCTTCTCGGATCCGTTGAAAATGTTGGCTTTGCTTAGATTTATCCCATCTATGGCAGTAAGCTTCCAGGAGTTCAGAACTGGAGAGAATGCTGGTCAAAGGCGTGCGGTACTCATGGGAAATGGCTATGATCATCCGAGATTTAAGATGATTGAATTCTTGTTCTTGGGCTAGAGCTTTGCGTAGCTGAGCTTCTAATTCTCGCAGTTGCTGGTTTGCCTGTTGTAGATCAGCAGTGCGTTCCGCTACCCGTTCCTCTAAGTATAGATTTTGGTCTTCTAGTTGTTTGGTCAGGAAATGCAGTTGTAAATGCACCTGGAGACGGGCTAACACTTCTTCAGTCTGAAACGGCTTGGTGATGTAATCTACAGCCCCCAGGGACAAACCTTTGATCTTATCAACCGTGTCATTCAAAGCAGTCATAAAAATCACTGGGATTTCATTAGTTGCCGGATTAGATTTCAGTCGGCGGCAGGTTTCAAAACCATCCATTACCGGCATTATTACATCTAACAAAATCAGATCTGGTGTTGCATATTCGGTCTGATCGATAGCCGTTTCACCATCAGTTGCTACCAAAATTTACCATCCCGAATTAGCGATCGCTTCTGACAACACTTTCAGATTCGTGGGATTGTCATCAACGATCAAGATAGTGGCTTGATCAACTTTATTGATAGTCATGGATTTACCCCCTGAACGATTTGATAAATTACCGAATTTGCTTAACCTGAAAGCTAGTTGCTAATTGCCTTAACTCATTGGCAAAAGGCCCAAATTTTTTATCTCTCTGTTCCAGTTCAAGCACAGTTTTCTCTATGCCATGGATATTGCCTCTTTTTGCCAATTCAAATAGCTTTTCAATTACCTCAGCTGGTGGAGGTAAAATTTCATCTGTCTCCAGTGGTAAATTTTCGGTATTTATACTTTCTAGATGATTATTGGCTTCATAAAACCAATCAATTTTTAAATATTTTTGTAACTGATTAAAAAGATAATCCATGTTAATTGGCTTAGATAATAATGCATCAGCTCCAGCCTTTATACTGTTTTCTATGTCAGTTTCAAAGGCACTAGCAGATACAACCATAATCACTACATTTGGCAGTTGTTGTGATTTTCTAATAGCACCGATCATTTCCAATCCATCCATAATTGGCATCACAATGTCTGTCAAAATTAAATCGGGCTTAATTTCTGTTGCTTGCTGATAACCTTCTTTACCATTACTTGCTTTAAAGCAACGAAATCCAATCGACTCTAGTAGGTTAATGAGTAACGAGCGATTGTTGAGATGATCATCCACTATTAAGATGGTTGGAGGTTTACCTTTAATGCCAACAATATTGCTGCTGTCTACGACTGTTTCTTGCTCCAGGGATTCCGTAGCAGTTGCTAGTTCCAAATCTAGCCAAAACTGACTTCCCTCACCTAAGGTACTATCTACTTTTATTTCACTCCCCATTAGGGAGATAAGTTTCATACTAATTGCTAATCCCAAGCCAGTGCCTTCTGACTGTTTTTTAGTATCTCCTACCTGCTCAAACGGCAAAAAAATATTTTTCAACTGTTCTGGAGTCATCCCTACACCAGTATCTTCAATTTTAAATCTGATTGTGTGGGAACGGTCACCATTCAAGGATGAACCGATTAAACTTACTTGAAAGGTCACACTTCCAGTCTCGGTAAATTTAATCGCATTACCCAGTAAATTAATTAAAACTTGCCGCAGGCGTTTTTCATCCCCATAAATTGCCACTGGAAGCTGAGGATCGGCATGGTAAATAAACGATATACTTTTTTCCTGGGCACGAATCCGACAAATTTCAACCACGCCCATCAAGAAGGAATAAAAATGAATATCACTTTTGTGCAGCTTTAGTTTCCGAGCTTCAATTTTAGATAGGTCTAAAATATCATTGATTAAAGTAAGCAAATGAGATCCACACTGGTGAATAATACCGATGCCATCCAGGTCTGATTTACTTATATTCGAGGAGCGTTTGAGGATTTGAGCGTATCCCAAAATGCCATTGAGGGGAGTGCGCAGTTCATGGCTCATGTTAGCCAAAAATTCGCTTTTTGCCTGGTTAGCCACATCAGCAGCTACTTTGGCTTTTTCTAATTCTTGGGTGCGCTCTTTAACTTTGACCTCCAAAGTGCGAGAATAATCTTGCAATTGTTGGTTAGCTTGTTTCAATTGCCATTGATTGTGGGTATTAGTTCCTAAAATTGCCGATAAACCTAGAGCCATTAATGGGGAAATTACAGGAATCCACCAACCTGTTATAAACACTAAATAGCTACCACCGACAATCATGCCCCCTGTGATCAAAATACTCAGAATTAATTTGCTCAGGAGATGTTTTCTTAACCAATTAGTCTCTGGTAATATCCAACTTCCTACAGCTCCGATCAACGAACAGCAAAAAATCCACAGCCCCTGTGCGTTAATAGACCATACTCGCAGCAGAACTCGTCCATCAAGTGCTGAACTCAACATCTGGCTGGCGATATTGGCATGAATAACGACACCAGGCATTTCCTGAACGGTAGAGCTCACACTGCTATCATAGGGAGTCGGAAAAATGTCGTTAAGGCTCGGTGCGGTCATACCAATCAAAACAATGCGATTGTACAACTGCTCCGGCGAAATTCTATTGCTCAGAACATCACTGATTGAAACTGTATTGAAGCGCTCCTGGGTGCCACGGTAATTCAACAATATTTGGTAGCCTCCAAGATCTGCACCTTGATAACCAGCATTTTTCTGGGTTAGATTGAAAAATCTTGCTTGACCTAATTGGTAAGACTCGCGCCTCCCATCGATTTTTTTGAGATTGATCCCTTTGGCTTGAAGATACATCAAGCTCAATCTAACGCCTAAGGTAGGTATATCCTGACCGGATTGATCTGCTGCTGATATCAAGCTTCGCCTTACTTTACCATCCCCATCTAGCACCAAATCGGCTAGAGCAACTTGATCTCGTTGTGCTAAGGTCGGAGGTGGTGCAACTCTTTTATCCCTCAGCACGGACTTTACTCCAATCAAGTTTGGTGTGGACTTCATCACCTCAACCAACTCCTGATAACCAGGTTCCACTGGAAAATCGCGATAAATATCCAGACCAATAGCTTGAGGCCGGTATGCTTTAATTTTTTTGATTAACTCAGCTAAAACAGCATCAGAAATCGGCCATCCTCCAAGTTGAGTCAGATCCGATTCATCAATGGTGATAATCACAATGCGATTATCAATGTCTTCAACCGGACGCAGGCGAAAAAATTGATCCAGGGTAGCCCACTCCAGTAGCTGGAACCATCCTGCCGTATCCAAAACAGTGACCAGTGCAGCCACAACGGGAGCTATTATCAGTACAAAGCGCCATTGCTTCAAACGCTCTTTAAAGTGAAGCCACATTCCCCTTAGTCAATCTCTAATCTAGGTCAGGTGTGTTCTCTACCAACCTTGGTGAGAAGCCTATAGCTGAAGTTCCCCCGTGCATTTGTACTACAAGGCCAGTGAAAGGCTATCCTAATCAGGGATTTGGGTGACCAATCCCTGACCCTTGTGTGTCCATGTAATCTTTCGATTTTCTTAAGATTTAGGTGA
>NZ_JAAHHZ010000366.1:0-4715 GCF_010672005.1 Moorena sp. SIO4A5
TGATCAGGCGAAACCCATTTTCCAGCAGCTAGTGCTGTGATTCCCGCCCCAACTGTTGCAGGAGTATTAGGCATTGCCCGGATCACTGGCTGGGATGGAAAAGCATTTTCCAGCCGTTCCAGAGGCACTCCAGCTAGAATTGAAATCACCATTGGCAACGTTCCTAAGCTGTGACCGTTGTCACCTCTACCCATGGCCAGTTCTGCCGCTACCGCTTCAAATACCTGAGGTTTAATTGCCAGTAACAAAACCTCTGATGCTGCCGCTGCCGCTTGGTTATTGGCAGTGACCCTTATCCCGTATTGTTGCGCCAAACCATCACGGCGCTGCTCCAGCAGCTCACTCACCAAGACCTCATCAGGCTGGTAAAGTTGTTGGGCAAGTAGGCGGGATAGGAGGGCTTCTCCCATGACACCGCCACCAATTATGCCAAGTTTGATAGGCAACCCAACACCTCTCTTTTCAACTTTTAATGTTATTCACGAAAAACTAGACACTTGTCAAGTCCTGATTCTTACTGAGCCATCTGGTCTGGCTCAGAACCCCAGGCTGGTGACGGAGCTGTCTGACGGGGAGGAGGAGCCTGGGGAGTAGGTATCTCATGAATCACACCAGACTGAGTACTTACCTGAACACAGCTTGGTGTAAACAAGAAAATACTTTCACCAATACGCTCTTGGTGACCATCAATAGCGTAAGTCCCACCAGCCACAAAGTCAACTGCTCGTTGTGCTTGGTCTGGATCCATGATGGTCAGGTTTAAAACCACCGACTTCCGTTCCCGCAGTGCCTGAATCACTTGGGGCATTTCTTCAAAGGAACGAGGTTCAATCACTGCCACCTCTGAAATGCCATTGACTGCTCCAGGCATGCCAATCACATTATTGATCGGAGATGGCCCTACCCCTGCTTCTGATACCGTTGTCCGCTCCCGAGAACGTCGTCTGGTCGGACGTTCCTCCTCTGGTGGCGGTTGAACCGGTTGCTCTTGTGGGTAGGGAGTTGGGTAGGCATCCCCCTCAATGTCTTCATATTCGTATTCGTATTCCACTGGCTCATTCAGACCGACGAAATCGCGCAGCTTATTAAAAATACCGCTCATAGTCAACTCTCCATCACAACTTTAGTGTAAGCTTCTGCAAAGCCGATAATCGACCTTCTCTAGGGCAGCAGTCTTTAGTAGATGCTTAGACTAGAACTTAAACAGTCTAACTTACCCCTGAGCTTACTTAATAATTTTCACCCTTGAGAACACCACAAGGTTATCAATATAAAAGATAGATCTGCCTTCTGATCGGGGTGTAGTTCTCGAAAAAAGCAACTTTCAGAAGGCTATGCCATTATATATAAGAGGGCAATATTGATGATGGATGTGGTTGGGTATATACTACCCCATTACTTCCTCATCCGATCATCTCATTTCACCAGACGCTCACAATGGTCGTTGGGACTTACTTTTGGCGGTAAGACCAACCCATTCAACAACCTTCGATTTGGTTGTGGGTACTTCAAATTTAGCTTCCAGCAAAAGAAGCCCCAGGTCGTAACCACTTTTGGAGGCAATCCCGCAGATGGCGCAGCATCAGCCCCTCCCCTAGCTTCTAGGGACCTAGTTTTAGTAACTGCTTTCAGCGGTAAATTGGGTGGGATTTGTTGGCGAATCTTGGTAATGGGTTCTGTAATTAAACCAATCATGGGAAGGTTTCCTTATGGAACTTATTGGAAGGTTTGCTGATGGATAACTCTAAGCTGCTCATAATCAGCCGATGAACCACTGCGCCTAAGTAAGCGCAGGCGATTTTCTACCAACAGCCGAGCCTCAGAACGACTGATTGGCTCAAAGGCAATGCCATTGGTAGTACTTTTCACCAAAAAGAAAAGTCTCTGGGCATAGATCGTAGTGAACAACTCTTGTTGTGGTTCAACAATGCAAACTCGAAACAGTAGACCAAAATTGGGGTGATTGAGGTAGTTTTCAGAACTCATCAAAATCCATATTAGGCGGGACTTGAGCACCGAACGATCTTAGGTTAGGTCAAATAAGTCATTGCCATGGCTTACTTTCCCTTAGTAAGGTTAGTGGTATTATGCCAGGGGTTTGGTTGGTTAGTGAATTCAGGTAAGACTAGGAGTCAGCAAGACCCTAACAATTCCTAAAGACCAAAACCGAAGTTATAGAGATAATAGCTTGAGCGCGTGGATTTGAGTTTGCTAGGTAGAAAATTAGGGCTAGTGGTGATTTTGTTTCTGACGGCATTAGACTTCTAAGATAATGGCCATCTGATATAACTTACCAAGTCTACCCAAATCTGCTATAACAAAATCTCTCCTACCTTGGTTGAACTCCTCAATACCGATACCAACCGATTTGAGATAGACTGAGGATTGAGAAGAAGCTCATAGGGAAAGAGGATGGGGAAGGAAAAAATACACTAATCGTTTTGGCTATAGTTTTGGCTGTGAATTCGTGAAACTTTAATAAAGATTGCTCAAAACTCTACATGTTTCAAAAATTATAGGTCAATAATGGTTATACAAACTAATGATTACCCTAATAATTAGCCAACTAAACTATCCGGATTAACGAGTCTAATGACTGAAAAATTGAATGAACAAGAGACAAAAACTATCAGTGTAGAGGTGCATCCAGATAATAACTGATTAGGCGTTTTCAGGATGTTATCGATTAAGGGTAAGCATTTTGGTAATAGCCTAATCTCGACCCTGCAATGTTTGTAGGGTCATTATTATGAATTGATAGTGATTTTACAATTCCCGAATGTTAGTTTGTCTCAATTGCTGGGCATCAAGCGTGAGTAAGTCCTGGTAAATTGGTCACTCAACTTGGATAGTAGGCTGACACACTGGGCCGTTAGTCTTTGAAATTCAATCGATAAATCTTTGAGGAGTAAAGTAGAAACATCATGTTTGACTGCATAATCGTTGGTGCGGGACCGGCTGGTGGAACGGCTGCTTATCACCTGGCTAAAGCTGGAAAGTCTGTGGTGGTTCTAGAAAAAGAATCCTTACCCCGGTACAAGGCTTGTAGTGGTGCGGTTTCCCCACAAGTGCAACAGTGGTTTGATTTCGACTTTACACCTGCGATATCTCTGAAAGCTGAGAGTGTACGCTACACCTGGAAAATGGATGATCCAGTAGAGGTGAAACTGGACACTCAAGAACCAGTTTGGATGGTGCAACGGGATGTTTTCGATCACTATCTCATCCAACAAGCCCAAAAACAAGGTGCTGAAATTCGAGATAATACAGCAGTTACAGGGGTAGAGTTTAAGGGAGACCACTGGCAGGTCAACACTGTCAATGGCACTGTTGAAGGTCGCTACGTGATTGCAGCTGACGGTGCTACTGGACCGATGGCAAAATGGTTGGGATTCAAAGAACGTAAATCACGTTTGGCATTAGCCCTAGAGGTGGCCAAATCGGACACCAATAGTAAGGAGATCCATTTTGACTTTGGTCAGGTCAAAAATGGCTTTATCTGGAGTATTCCTAAACCCGAAGGCTACTCCATTGGTCTTGGCTCCTTACGGGGTGGTGACCTCAAAGACATGGAAAAGATAGTCAAAGGTTATGCGGAGAAATCCGGCTTAGACTTAAGTAGCTGTAAACAGCACGAAGGTGCCATCTGTGTCTGGGAAGGTCAGGAAAAGCTCCATACACAAAATGCTGTATTAGCTGGGGAAGCTGCCTGTGTGGTCGATCCCATGACTGCTGAGGGAATTCGACCCTCCATGTTCAGTGGCATGAAAGCAGCTGAGGCCATTCAACAAGCTTTGGCAGGTCAAGCTGATGCCTTAGAAAACTATACCCAGGTGATGCAGGAAGAACGGGGAACTGATATGAGTTGGGCTGCTAAGCTCGCTGGAGCTTTCTACCGCTTTCCTGGAATTGCCTACAAAGTCGGCGTTAAAAAACCCGTTGCTACTCAAATCATGCTCAACATTCTCTGTGGGGAATTACGCTACTCCGATGTGGTCAATCGTGCCATGAAGCGCTTGAACCCATTAAGCGGTGGATAATAGTGATCAGATCATTGATTTGATTACGTGTTTTATCACCTAAATAGATCAGCTAAATAGTTAGGGTTGTTGAGGGTTGACAGTCAAGGGTCAACCCTCAATCGTTAACATATAACAGAATTAATGTCGGGTAAAAATGACCATACTTGACCCCACCACAGGACTACGGGCAACTAACGTTCCCTCTAGGTCAGTAATTTCCAACTTGCTAAAGTCTAATTCTTGAGACTGGCTCAGCATCCTTTGAGCTAAGGTATTCTGCTGACCATCGTTGAGTTGGTACCATTCATCACTGACCTTGACCAAGAGCATACTTCTGAGAAAGTTGGCCTCAATTGCTTGAATCAGGTCATTACCGTACTGAGCCGTAATACCCGTAATTTGATTTTGAATTGCTACAATCAGGCTTTGTTCAGGAGTTAACTCTGGTGTGGGTATGGGTTCCGATTCCACAAGTTGTGATTCCTCAGCCACTTCCAAATTTTCTGGAGAATTAATGGTATCACCAGGAACTTGTGCCACCTGTGCTGGTGTCTTTGGTAGAAGCGCTAGTGTTGTCCATAGAATGACTACTACCACGCTTGCGATCGCACCAGTCAACATCCAATCAGACAGTTTTTCATTCCAAGCTGCCGGTAGCAAGGAGCGGACTTTTTTTAAGGTGCCATCCCAAAA
>NZ_JAAHHZ010000367.1:0-4713 GCF_010672005.1 Moorena sp. SIO4A5
TCTAACTGCCTTATATTTCAGCCATAGAAAGGACCCTCTACCCAATTTGATCAGGAAATCTCCTGGTTCTTTTGGTTTCTCTAGGAAAAAACCTCTGACTCGCTCTGGCTTCTCCCCAATCAAATTGCTGAGATAGTCCTGTGAAATCACCAAGTCCTGCAAATCAGGTCGCATAGTTGTCTGTGCCTATGATTAGATAGTGGTCGGGAGCCTTTTAATCTATAAGCTTAACATGCTCTTCATACCTTACCGTTAAGCTGAGGAGACCTGTGAGGGGTCAGGGGCATGACTGGGTATATCATGAAGGTCTCTTATTAATAGATAGGTTACCCATAAAACCATTGTCAGCCCCGTGGAAACCCCCATGACTGCCCTTAATCCCTACTCCCTACTCCCTACTCCCTACTCCCTAAAACCTAGTAAGTTTCTTCAATACACTGCAAGTCTCTAGCTTTAAAACGCACTGGCATGCCATCAGACGGATAAATAAAAAGGTTCTGTTGTAACTGTTCAACAGATGAACGACCATTTACCAACTCCCAGTCAAAATAACGGAGTAGCATTGCTAGCATTACCGTTGCTTCCAGCATTGCCAGATGCTCTCCCAAACAACGATGAAAACCTGAACCAAAATTTATCATGGGAAGTGGGCTGCTGCCCTTGCCCTGGTCTAACCAACGCTCTGGCAAAAATTCTTCGGGGTTGGCATAGACCTCTGGGTCTCGCCCAGCAGCAAGCATTGACAACCGGATTGTGGTGCCACGAGGAATAAGATTGCCCTCAATCACAGTGTCACGTTGAGCCTGCAAGGAAGCGGAACCTGACGTGACTGAATAAAGGCGCAAAGTCTCTTTAATAATCCCACCGATGTAAGTCAATTTCTTCAGACTTTCTGTATTAATACCACCATTACTTTGCCAACTTTGGTCAACCACAGCCTGTGCTTTCTGAAAAACCTTTGGATTTAAGGTTAACGCTCCTACTGCAAAGGATAAAGTATGAGCTGTGGTATCAGTACCAGCCATTAAGAGTTGAATTGCTTCTGCGATCAGTGTTTTCCGAGTGTATTTTCCTTCGCGAGCCGCTATTTTCACCAACATCGATTCCTGGAACATTGGACTTACCTGGTTCCAATTAGTCAGGTTTTGTGCTCTCATCTTCAAGGCTAAGTCCACTCGCGGACCAATCACACCCTCTAAATATCGCCTTGCTCTCCAGTAATCTCGTGAAGCCTTAGTGGGCAAATATTTCATCCATCTCTTCTCGCCAGTAATTAACCGTAGGGCCCGATAGCCAAAAATAGACATCGCCTCGTGGGCTTTGAGAATATCGAGGGGTGGACCTTCAGAACTAGAGGATTTCCCATCCACAGGAATTCCGATCACTAAACAGAAAATCACCTTCATGGTTAGTTCCACAAACAGGAAATCGACCTTTACCTCTGTTTGCGCTCTATCTTGCTGAAGTCTGGCAATTACTTGTTCGCAGGCAAGGTTAATAATGTCAAAGTATTTCGACAGACTACTAGAGTTGAATTCGGGATTCCAAGCCTTCCGTCGCCACTGCCACTCAGTCCCGTTTTGGCCGATAAGAATTGGACCACCACCAAAGTCGTTCCAAACTTTGCAGATTCGCTCAGACCTAACTAAGCTGCCATCTTTGATGCCATTCACAATGGTGTTTTCGATCACCTTTGGTTGACTCAAAACCAGAACTGGAGAGTTAAGCCACAAAACATAAATCGGGCCTAGCTGCTTGCTCCAATCAAACAAGAATTGGAAGAATTTCTTCTGTTTTACTGCTGCTAATAGTTGAGGAAGATTTCCCAATAGCCAGTGTTTGGGAGGACAGGGGAGTGACTCTAGGGATTTGTAAGTATTTTTTCGTTGCCACCAGCGCCAGCCCAGTAGTCCCCCGATGCTAGTCACCCCTAGGGCTGTGGCTACATAGGGCAAGGAGGGGGAAAAAGCAATCTGAGCCGCAATCTCTTGGAACATGAATCCGCCTTAGTTCAACAACTATTAACTTTTACTCAGGACTTACGCACAGAATCCATGGGTAGGGTGGGCAAGGTTTTGCCCACCCTACAGGTAGCGTTAAATTGAGGGATTTGCGTAAGTCCTATTACAACGAAACATAATCGGTTCGAGAATCGCACTGATACCACCAGTAACACCAATCAAGCCATCTCCAGCAAACAGCTGTTGAAAGCAACATTAATTGGCTGTCCTAGACTGATTATAGTAAATGAGTCTAGGACAGCCATACATTTTTATTGAAATTAAATTTTTAAATTACTCAAAGCCTTATTCAGTAAAGGCTATAGCTATTATTTTGTACTAATTTATCATAGCCATCCTAGGAGAGCCCATTAAGTTTCTTCAATACACTGCAAGTCTCTGGCCTTAAAACGCACTGGCATCCCATCAGACGGATAAATCAAAAGGTTCTGTTGTAACTGTTCAACAGAAGAACGACCATTGACCAACTCCCAATCAAAATAACGGAGCAGCATTCCTAGCATTACCGTTGCTTCCACCATGGCCAGATGCTCTCCCAAGCAACGATGAGAACCTGAGCCAAAGGTTATCATGGGAAGTGAGTTACTGCCCTTGCCCTGGTCTAACCAACGCTCTGGCCAAAATTCCTTGGGATTGGCATAGACCTCTGGGTCTCGCCCAGCAGCAAGCATTGACCAGGAGATAATCGTGCCACGAGGAATCAGGTTGCCCTCAATCAGGGTATCACGTTCAGCCTCCAAGGCAGTGGAACCTGAGGCGACAGAATAAAGGCGAAAAGTTTCTTTGAAAATCGCACCTATGTAACTCAATTTCTTCAGACTTTCTGTATTAATACCACCTGAACGTTGTCAACATTGGTCAACCACAGCCTGTGCTTTCTGAAAAACCTTTGGATTTAAGGCTAACTCTCCTTTAGATGCGTTTGTCCTGCTTCCCAAGGACGATAACCTTGTCTCAAAATCTCATATTCTTGATTTATTTCTGTCTCTAAAGAAAGATAAGAAACTCCTTTGTTAATCTTTTCAATGGTAGCCTGCATACAGGCTAATCCTGCTTTATACTCCGAACTATTTGTCACGTTTACCCGAAAGCCAATTTTTTTGGTAAACATTGAGCTTAAAGGTAAAAGTGTAACCTTTCCAATTTGAGAAAAATATTCACCCAAATTATAACTATCCGCTATCCCTAAAATCTTCATCCTAGATTCTAGTTCTGAGTTAAACCCAATATTGACAAAAGGCCCTGCACAGCTGCTCTTTATAATCTTCATTCCCATAGCAAATAAATCAGAATTCATCAGCAAAGCTTCAGCATTAGCCCTCAATATCTCTAACTCTTTTCTCAATTCTTCACGATCAGTCAAGTCTCTTTTGTTTAGAGCCCAAGAAGCTGTAAGTACCTCGGCATTGGTGTAACGAATATGTGCTGCAACAACAAAGCGCTTAATTTCCTTCACAAGCGCCTCATTCTGACTCGTCAAAAAACCTACTTTGCCAATACCGTCAATTCCAAATTGTCTTCGCATTCCACAGGTTGTGATAACTAAATCTGAGCTACTACTCACACTAGCCACTGAAACTTGGTCATTTTCTATTGCTTCAGTTCCTGAAAAATACATATCATTAATGATTAGAATATTATGTTGATGGGCGACCTCTGCTAATTCTTTTAACTCATCTCGACTATAAATTTGGCACCAGGGATTATTAGGGGTTTCCAGTATCAAAGCAGCAATTAGATATCCATTATTTTTTGCAGTACAAATGACTTCTTCCAATTTGTCTGGCTTAATCTTAAAACTCGAAGGACAAACTTCTACTAAATGCCGAGTAGTGCCACAAAATATATCTATATTATGGTTGTAGCGAAAGTTACCTTCTGGATAAATGACTGTAATAGGTTTAACATTTCCTCCCATTTGTTGTAATAATCTATATTTGGATGCTAAAATCGACATTTTAACAAGAATTGTTGAAGTCTTAGGGAAAATAACTACTGACTTCGGATCAACTTTAGGAAAAGATGGAATTAGTCCAAAAATCTTTTCTGCACCTAGATGAGCAAGACTTTCTGGCACAGTTACCTTATGAGAATCGACTAAATACTGGGCAGGGTAAGATGCATATAAATTCTCCATTTCTACCATTAGATCTTTCTTCTTATATTCAGGGGCATCTGAATGACCCAGATCAAGCTGACCTTGATAGCGTTTAAGTTTTCTAAATAATTCATACTCTTCTGTTGAACGTGATTTCATAAACCAGGAAATTCCTTAATAGTAAAGTTGATTAGTGTAGTGGGATTATAAACATTCAGCAGGTTGGTCTAGCCTGAAAACGCACTGGCATCCCATCGGACGGATAAATCAAAAGGTTCTGTTGTAACTGTTCAACAGATGAACGACCATTGACCAACTCCCAGTCGAAATAACGGAGCAGCATTCCTAGCATTACCGTTGCTTCTACCATGGCCAGATGCTCTCCCAAGCAACGATGAGAACCTGAGCCAAAGGTTATCATGGGAAGTGGGTTACTGCCTTTGCCCTGGTCTAACCAACGCTCTGGCCAAAATTCCTTGGGATTGGCATAGACCTCTGGGTCTCGCCCAGCAGCGAGCATTGACCAGGAGATAATCGTGCCACGAGGAATCAAGTTGCCCTCAATTATGGTATCACGTTCAGCCTCCAAGGAAG
>NZ_JAAHHZ010000368.1:0-4673 GCF_010672005.1 Moorena sp. SIO4A5
TTGTAAGAGGCAGGATAGATGTTTTAGTAGTGCGACAGAGACTTTGGATACTGGTGATCGAATCCAAAAGTACCAAGTTTGATGTGATGGCAGCACTGCCTCAAGCTCTAGCTTATATGCTGGATGGCTCCAAAAGTGACAAGCCAAGGTTTGGTTTTCTAGTCAATGGGAGAGAGTTTGTATTTGTTAAACTCCAACCAGCAGATGTTCCCATATATGGTCGTTCCTACGCCTTATCTATTGAGAGGAAAAATGAACTGGAGCAAGTTTTAGCTGCTCTCAAAGCTATTGGTCGATTGGTATTAAATTAACTGTAAGCATTCAGCTATCAGCTATCAGCTATCAGCTATCAGCTATCAGCTATCAGCTATCAGCTATCAGCTAATGGGCTACTTGAGGTGCTACTTGAGGTGCTTTTGAATAAAACAGGTCAGCATTCGAATAATGCTGAGTTATGTCACAGCGTCGTTCGCACAGCGTGGCCTTAGGCCAAAGCCTGTGCCAGAAAGCTGACGGCTGACGGCTGACTGCTGTTCGCTTAGCGTGCGCGTAGCGCATATGCTTACGATTAACTTTTGATGTTTATCCACAATCCGAAATCATAGAACATTCACCATGGCTGTTACTCTCCTACTCCAACAACTTACCGTTCCCCCAGGCCAAAGACTGTTGATTCATAACCTAGAGTGGGCTGAATTTGAGTCTGTTCTCGAAGAACTAGGGGAACATCGCTCTGCCCGTATTGCCTATAGCCACGGAACCTTAGAAATCAGAATGCCTACCCCAGAACACGAAGTCGATAAAGAACTGCTCGGTGATTTGGTTAAAATTTTGCTTGATGAGTTAGCTGTCCGGTAGAAGAAGCCCCACGTCCGAACTGAAAGTCGGCGTGGGATGAATTCTACACAGAGTCTTTTGGTAGAGGGAAGCGAGCTATCAAGCTTCTGAGTAATTCGGAATAAGTCATCCCCCTCCTGTTTGCTTCTTCTTGTAATTGCCTTTTCTCAAAATCAGTAACTCTGACTACTAGTTTTTGATTTTTCATATCGGGTTGACACGTGTTGCTACGTTTGCTATCCTAATAATAGGTCGAAAAGCAAGAGGTTGCAACAATGAGAGCAGCGTATCAGTACCGGTTAAGATTGACCAAGTCACAAGAGACAGAAGTAGAAAGATGGTTGGACATGCTCCGACATCAATACAACTATTTACTTGCTGATCGGTTTAACTGGTACGAACAAAATCGTTGCTCGATTAATTCTTGTCCTCTTGTCTGTCACTTGCCAAACTTAAAGGACAACCCTGATTACTTTTCCCAAAAGAAAACTCTCCCTCAGCTGAAGAAGGATAGACCCTGGTACGGGGTTGTTCAGTCCCAGGTTTTGCAAGACTGCGTGAAGAGAGTTGACCTGGCATTTAAACGGTTCCTTAAAGGTGATAGTAATGGAAAGAAGAGCGGAAGACCTGGATTTAAAGGGAAAAAGAGATATAAGTCTTTTACATTCCCCTCTCTTGGCAAAAATCCTATAAGTGGCAATATACTGACTCTTCCAAAATTTGGAAAAGTCAAAATGATTTACCATAGACCTATCCCAGAAGGCTTTAAGATTAAGACGGCCACTATAACCCGAAAGGCTGATGGCTATTATGTTACGCTGTCAATTCAAGACGACACTGTACCGGAGATAATTTCAGCAGACAGTGTCAAAAATCCTATCGGAATAGACATGGGTCTCAAGTCTTTCTTGATTAAGTCTGATGGTTCAGAAGTACCGATTCCTCAGTATTACCGAAAGGCTCAAAAACGACTAAGAAAGATTCAGAAAGTCGTAAGTCGCTCTAAGAAAGGTAGCAATAACAGAAAGAGTGCTATCAATAAATTAGGAAAGGCTCACAAAAAAGTCGCTGATACTCGAAAAGATTTCCATTTCAAGACCGCGAAAGAGCTTCTGGATAATTATGATCTGGTAGCTCACGAAAAATTAAATATCAAAGGTTTGGCTAAGACTAAAATGGCCAAATCTATTTTGGATGCTGGCTGGGGACAATTCCTGTCTATTTTGTCAAACAAAGCCGTTCGCGTAGCGTGGCCTACGGCCATAAATGCTGGTTTACAAACAGTAGCAGTGAATCCTCGAAACACCAGTCAAAACTGCTCCAATTGCGGAGTAAAAGTACCAAAGAAACTAAAAGACCGCATCCATTCTTGTCCTTCTTGTGGGTACACGGAGGATCGTGACGTGAATGCGGCGATCAATATACTAAATTTGGCGGTAGGGCATTCCGTCAGTAGTAGTGCGGCTCGTTCCTAATAGGAGCCTCTCGTAGTAGAGAGGGGTATGATTAGGGGGATTCGCGAGGTATAACCTCAAAATCCTAACTATCCTAAAGATGTGGGTGAAAGTCCCACCCTTGGAGAGACAAGTGACTCCCTATCTGACCACACCGAGTGAGCGGCAACTCACAGAGTGACGCTGGTAACAGGGCGCAATCAGTTGACCAAAAGCAGGTAGCAACACTGGCGCTAACGGGGAGGCGACATGGTCTAAGTAGTTCTAGAAAAGTGTCTAAGGCGGCAACCACAACCTGAATAAAACATGTGGAAGAAATTCTCTACTCTCACGGAGTTGTTACTACGATATCCGTAATCTCTGAGAGGAGAATAGGCAAATTGAACTGACCTAAATCGCCAAAACAATCTTCAGGATGGAACGAGTAAAAACGACAGCAACGATAGGTCTGGGAAATGGTCGAAACCCCGGTAAACTATGCCAAGTCTAATCCCTACTGTCGGGTAAGATGTGCTCAAAACTGGGCACGGGTTCTCAGAATATGTTCAACCAAAGTAGAGTATGGTTAGACGCATGAATAAACATAGCGAACTATGGAAAAGTCAGAAGTGGAAGAAACTCCGCCAAAACTTATTCCGCCTACAAAGAAGAATATATAAAGCAGTTCAAGCTGGCGACTTGAGGAAAGCTCGGTCTTTACAAAAACTGGTTATGAAATCCCGTTCAGCTCAACTTTTGGCCGTTCGTCAAGTGACTCAGCTAAATCAGGGAAAACGCACTGCCGGAGTTGACGGAAAGGAAAGCCTCAACTACCGAGAGCGAATCGAGTTGGTAAATAAGCTGAACCACTATGGCCACACCTGGTTTCATAGTGGACTAAGGGAAGTACCAATCCCTAAAAAGAATGGGAAAATCCGAATGCTCAAAATACCAACCATCGCTGACAGAGCATGGCAATGCCTAGTAAAATATACCCTCGAACCTGCACACGAAGCTATCTTTCACGCTCGGAGTTACGGGTTTAGGACTGGGCGAAGTGCGCATGATGCCCAAATGTACGTATTCACTAACCTGAATAAAGGAAAAAAGGGCATCACCAAAAGGGTAATTGAACTAGACATCAAGAAGTGTTTTGACCGCATCTCTCACGAATCCATCATGGATAGGTTGATAGCACCAGCGCATGTGAAGATAGGGGTCTTCAGATGTTTAAAAGCTGGCACCAGCCCAGAATTCCCTGAACAAGGAACCCCACAGGGAGGAGTGGTCAGCCCCCTTCTAGCCAATATCGCACTTGATGGAATAGAAGAAATCCATCCATCCGTCCGCTATGCGGACGACATGGTGATATTTTTGAAACCAAAAGATGACGCAGGGAAAATCCTTAGAAAAATAGAACTTTTTCTAGAAGAACGAGGTCTCAAAATCAGTCAAGAGAAGACCAAGATAACCAAAACGACAGACGGATTTGACTTCCTTGGCTGGCATATGCGAGTCAAGACAAGCGGAACACTCCAATGTAGACCCTCAGCGGACAATCATAGGAAAATACGCGAGAAGATTAAAACCGTAGTCAACAGCTCGAATTATGGTGCTAAGGTCAAAGCCAAAAAACTAGCCCCCATTGTAAGAGGATGGCGAAATTATCACAAATGGTGTGATATGAGCAATTCTCGGGACAGTCTATGGTTCCTCGAAAAAGCGGCGAAAAAGAAATTCCTCAAGGAAAAGAAAGTGAACCGCTATGAAGCAGTGGAACTATGTAAAAAGGCATTCCCCACAGTAAGGACGAAACGTTTCGGACACACTATGGTCGCAGGGACTAAGTCCCCCTATGATGGAGACTTAGTCCATTGGAGCAGACGGAAAAGTAAGCTCTACGACAATCATACGTCCAGGGCTTTGAAACGACAAAACCATTCCTGTGAATATTGCGGATTAATGTTCAATTGCGACGAATCTGTACACCTTCACCACATTGATGGAAACCACGACAATTGGAAGCTAAAGAACTTAGTAGCAGTTCATCAAAGCTGCCACCAGCAAATTCACTGGAGCAAGCCGAAAGGCAAGCCGAGAGGTTGAGAGAATCTAGGAGCCGTGTGAGGTGAAAGTCTCACGCACGGCTTTGAAGGAGAGGTGCTCCGGATAATACCGGACATCGACTCTAATAAGCTGACCGAGCAACCGAACCAGTAGGTGGTGTTGGTAAGAAGCCCGCGTTGTCCCGTTAGGGCAACGTCGGGAGTACGTCACTCTAACATAATACTTCGCTGCCGTTGCCCGGAACCCGGAACAGGGAACTTCCGATCAGGGAACAGTGGACAATAATTGAGAAAAACACCATCAGAACAGCGCTGCATCGCGTTTTACCGATTCCTT
>NZ_JAAHHZ010000369.1:0-4673 GCF_010672005.1 Moorena sp. SIO4A5
TGATAAAAATTTACAACCAGTGCCCATAGGAGTAGCAGGAGAACTTCATATCGGAGGAGATAGTTTAGCAACAGGCTACCACAACCGCCCCGAACTCACAGCCTCCAAATTTATTCCCAACCCTTTTGACAAGTCAAAAGCCACAAAGTTATATAAAACAGGAGACTTAGCACGTTATATTCCTGATGGCAATATAGAATTTATTGGGCGGATAGACTACCAAGTTAAAATCAGAGGTTTCCGCATTGAAATTGGAGAAATCGAAGCTTTAGTTTCACAATACCCTGATGTCAAGGAAAATGTGGTTATTGCTCAGTCAGACCCAGCAGGAGGACAACGTTTGGTAGTCTATATAGTTCCTAAGCAGGAATCTACTCAAGACGCTTCCCTAATTCCTCAGATTCGCCAATTTCTCAAGCAAAAGCTACCTGAATACATGATTCCGGCAGCTTTCGTGTTGCTAGATGCTTTCCCTCTAACCCCCAACGGCAAGATTGACCGTCATGCTTTGCCAGTTCCCGATACTGTTCCTTCAGGTATATCAACAACTTATGTGACGCCTCAGACGGAAACAGAGCAACTTCTGGCTAAGATTTGGCAAGAGGTTCTACAGGTAGAAAAAGTGGGAATTTATGATAATTTCTTTGAACTTGGAGGTCATTCATTACTAACAATTAAAGTTCACACAAAGTTACAGGAAATATATGCACAAGATATCTCAATTGTCAAACTGTTTCAACACCCAAATATATCGGAATTTTCTAAATATTTAATTGATTTACAAAGGGGAAAAGTAACTGATTATTTAACTACTGGTCAAGCAAAGGCTCGTAGTGACAGGAAAACTTCGATGAAACAGCAAAGGTTACAAAGACAGCAAAATCGTAGACATAAATAAATAATTTTTGATGAATAAAATGATTACTACAAATAATATTGATGATTCAGCGATCGCTATCATTGGCATTTCTGGTCGTTTTCCCAAGGCGAATAACATTGATACTTTCTGGAAAAATTTACAAGAGGGTGTGGAGTCTATTGAATTTTTCTCTGAACAGGAACTATTGGAGGAAGGGATCGACCCCAGCTTGTTAAAAAAACAGAATTATGTTAAAGCAGGAACTGTAATTTCAGACATCGATCTCTTTGATGCTAGTTTCTTTGACTATAATCCCAGAGAAGCTGAAATCATTGACCCACAACAACGCCTATTTCTGGAGTCTGCTGTTGAAGCACTAGAAGTTGCTGGTTATGACTCACAAACTTATGCGGGTGCTATAGGAGTTTATGCTGGTCTGAGTGAGAACAGTTACGCCCGCAATAATATCTATCCTCATCTAGAAAATTCAGAACCAGGAAACGTTTATCAATTTCTTTTGGGCAATGGTAATGATTTCTTATCAACCCGGGTTTCTTACAAACTAAATTTAACAGGACCAAGTATTACAGTTCAAACTGCTTGCTCCACTTCTTTAGTTGCCGTTCATCTAGCTTGCCAAAGTTTGCTCAGTGGTGAATGTGATATGGCTTTGGCAGGTGGTGTTTCCATTCAAGTTCCCCACAAAAAAGGTTATTTATATCAAGAGGGAATGATTATGTCTCCTGATGGACATTGTCGTACTTTTGATGCTAAAGCCAAGGGAACTTTAGGTGGTAATGGGTTGGGTATTGTGGTCTTGAAAAGATTAGAAGATGCGATCGCAGATGGCGACTACATTTATGCTCAGATTAAAGGTTCTGCTATCAACAACGACGGTTCATCAAAAGTTGGCTACACTGCTCCTAGTGTAGAAGGTCAAGCAGCAGTGATTTCTGAAGCCCAGTCAATAGCTGGGATTGACCCGGAAACAATTACTTATATAGAAGCTCATGGAACTGCAACTCCCCTAGGAGACCCCATTGAAATTGCAGCTTTAACCAAAGTGTTTCGAGGGACTACCGAAAAAAAAGGCTTTTGTGCCATTGGTTCGCTGAAAACTAATATGGGGCATCTAGATGCAGCAGCAGGGGTTGGTGGCTTGATCAAAACAGTTTTAGCCCTCAAACACAAGAAACTACCACCAAGCCTGAATTTTGAAACACCGAACCCCACCATTGACTTTGCTAATAGCCCTTTCTACGTTAATACCACTCTCTCGGAGTGGAACACCAATGGAACACCTCGTCGGGCCGGAGTAAGTTCTTTTGGTATTGGTGGTACAAATGCTCATGTAGTTCTTGAAGAAGCTCCCACTTTAGAACCATCCTCAACGTCTCGCCCCTGGCAGTTGTTGATACTTTCTGCCAAAACCAATTCAGCCTTAGAAATAGCAACGACTAACCTCGCTGCACACTTAAAACAGCATCCAGACATGAACCTTGCAGATGTTGCTTATACCCTACAAGTAGGTCGTACAGCCTTCGAGTATCGCCAGATGTTAGTCTGTCAAGATATAGATGATGCCCTCAAAGCACTTTCTGCACCAGAAACTCAACCTGTATTTACTCACTACCAAGAGCTAACCCAGCGACCTGTAGTGTTCATGTTTTCTGGTCAAGGCTCCCAATATGTAAATATGGCGCAGGAACTATACCAGACAGAACCAACCTTTCGCGCTCAGATAGATAGTTGCTCAGAACTACTGATTCCAAATTTAGAAGTTGACCTGCGTCATATCCTCTATCCACAACCAGAAAAAATAGAGACAGCAACATTAAAACTGAAACAGACAGCGATCGCTCAGTCAGCACTATTTGTAGTTTCCTATGCTTTAGCAATTTTATGGCAAGAGTGGGGTGTGTCTCCTCAAGCAATGATTGGACACAGCATTGGTGAATATGTGGCAGCGACTCTTGCTGGTGTGTTTTCCTTAGAAGATGCTCTCGCTTTGGTGGCGAAACGGGGACAACTGATGCAGCAACAGCCACCAGGAGCAATGCTAGCCGTATCTATCTCAGAGCAAGAATGCCAAACTCTGCTAGGCGATCGACTTTCCCTAGCTGTTATTAACGGATTATCCCAATGTGTCATTTCAGGTCCAATAGAGGCGATCGATACCCTGCAGCAGCAGTTATCAGAACAAAAGGTAGAGTCTCGTCGCCTCCATACTTCCCATGCCTTTCATTCTCAGATGATGGAGCCAGTTGTAGAGCCATTCATAGAGTATATTAAACAACTACCGTTGCATCCTCCAGAAATTCCCTATATTTCTAATGTCACTGGTACTTGGATTACAGCAGAGCAAGCAACAGATCCTAACTATTGGGCAAAACATCTACGTCAACCGGTACGCTTTGCTGAAGGTATACAGAAATTTTTGCGCGATCGTTCCCAAATCTTATTGGAAGTCGGACCAGGACGGACATTAAGTAGTTTAGCTAAACGGCATCCAGATAAAGCAGACGAGCAGATTTTACTAACTTCAGTACGCCATCCCCAAGAAAAGCGCTCCGATCTAGATTTCTTGCTGAATACATTAGGTCAACTTTGGTTAGCTGGAGTCAGGGTAGATTGGGAGGGATTTTACAGCCATGAAAAACGTTACCGCATTCCCTTACCTACTTATCCTTTTGAGCGCCAGCGTTACTGGGTGGCTGAGAGCAGAACTCCAAAGCAGAATGTTCAACCCAAAACATCCATAGTTGAGAAAAAAACAGAGCTGGCAGACTGGTTTTATATTCCATCTTGGAAACGTTCTAATGTTAATAATACTGAGCCTGTTATCTCCACTACTAATCTTGTGTTTGCTGATGACTTTGGTTTGAGTGACAAAATAGTGCAAAAAATGGAAAGGGATAGTCAAAATGTTATTACAGTGAGAGTGGGAAAGGAGTTTAAAAAAGTAAGCGATCGCCTTTATAACCTTAATCCTGAACAAGAGGATGACTATTATGCCTTATGTCAAGAACTGCGCCAACGGAACAAGATACCAAAAACTATTCTTCATTTATGGAGTGTCACGCCTCAGAGTCAGGATAAATTAGAAGAAATTGAGTGGGTGGAAAAGTCACAAAATCTGGGCTTTTACAGCTTGTTGTTCCTCGCAAAGGCACTGGGAAGACAGCAGATTAATGGCAAATTGCTGCTAGGAGTAGTGACCAACAATATGCAGAAAATTGCTGATGAAGCTTTGTTAAACCCAGAGCAAGCAATTGTAACAGGACCAATTCTAACTATCGGCCAAGAATACCCTAATATAATTTGTAGGGGTATTGATGTGGTGCTTCCAGATTCTGGAACCCTAGAGGAAGAAATGCTGATAGAGCAAATCAGATCGGAATTAGCGATCGAGCAATCGGAGAAAATGGTTGCCTACCGAATGAGCGATCGCTGGGTGCAAACTTTTGATCCATTCAGATTGGAGGCAGGAGAGAAAACAAACCTACGATTAAAACCACAGGGAGTTTATCTAATTACAGGTGGGATCGGAGGTATAGGTATGATTATAGCAGAACATTTGGCAAAAACTGTACAAGCAAAACTGATTTTGATTGGGCGTTCAAAATTTCCTCCCAGAGAAGAATGGTCAGAATGGTTAGCCAGTCACAATGCTCAAGACAGTATCAGTCAAAAAATACATAAAATTCGGAAATTAGAAGCTTTAGGTTCTGAGGTTTTGAACATCTGTGCCGATGTCGCAAATCTCCAACAAATGCAAGATGCGATCGCTCAAGCTCTCAAAAAGTTTGGTCAA
>NZ_JAAHHZ010000037.1:0-63741 GCF_010672005.1 Moorena sp. SIO4A5
ATTTTGTGATCGCAGTCTTGGGAAACCCCTATTCGTCTAATAATGGCTCTCACCACTCCTCTCCCAATCCTTGCCTAAATCCTAGTCTCTATCACCGTTTCGACTACTTTTGCCTAATGGATAGCTTAAAAAAGGGGGGCTGGGGGGGATCATAATCTTGCGGAAAACTTTGAAAACACGCCCTAGGGGGGCAAAACCATACCCAGAATCAGCAACGCCAAAAAAATAGCCGTAGAAATACTATCCACGGCTATTTAAATGACTTATGTCACTGAGTTCCCAAACCGAAACTGATGTGATCTTATTTGATTGAGCTTGGTCTTTCGGCCACCCTACGGGACCAGACCGGAGCCAAGGCTCTGGGGGGAAGCCCCCCCAGAAATTAAGGTGTTATGGCAACAGCCAATACTTCATCATGGTTGTCTTCACTTCCCCTGGAGTTTCAGTAGGTTCCAAAGGGCTCCAGTCGGCAATCTCCCCATAGCCAAGGGAATAAAACCTTTGCATACTATGGATTACGGCTTGACGAGGACCTTTTAGAGTGTGCTCAACAGGTTGTTTCTTGAAGTTTTGGTTAGAGTATTTTGACATAAGTCAGAACTTGAAATCATTGTGGCTTTATATTAATTATTGTAATGATTATAATTTAAGTTGTCAAGGGTTTTTATAAGTTTTTATTTGGAAGTTTTAGAGATAGTTAAAAAAAATGATTGGAGCAGGGAGACTATGTAATAATAATTGAAATTATAGCGTTTATAGGACTCATGATGTACATATAATTATTTTACTACTGGTTGTTCCCTGTTCCCTATTCCCTGTTCCCTGTTCCCTGTTACCTATTCCCTATTCCCTGTTACCTATTCCCTGTTACCTATTCCTTATTGCCTATTCTCTGTTCAAAACTTCTGATGCTATAGTTATGCTAAATCAGCAAGACTATGACAGAGTTTAGCCAGGGTAATAAAACTAAAAAACTAACTATCGCCGCTTCTTAAAAAGGTGTATAAACAGCGAAAAAGGCTTTGGATAAGCTAGGATTTGAGTTAAAAAGTAACTTTCCAAAGTCACAAGGGATAAGTCACTATACAGTTACAAAATTTTTTAAGTCAGAGCCAATTCAGCTTGATTTATTTAAACGGATATGCGAGGGATTGACCCTAGACTGGAAAGAAATTGCGGGAATAGCAGAAGAACAAGCATCAGAACAGCTAAACAAAACTGATGGCAGTAGCTCAGAGCTGGTGAAGGGTGTAGAGCAAAGTGAATCCCTGAGCCAAAAAGAGACTGTAATCGAGAGACACAGTGAAACAATCAAAGCTGTTCTTGTATTAGAAGGAGATATAAATTCAGTTCAACCTTCAAAACTGATTGAATCTATTTTACAACAATCTTCAGGATACACGATCAACATTATTGATATTAAAACCAAGCCGCTTAATCCTAGAGTGCTCTCAAGAGGCGATTGAACAGCTTGAAGCTCGGATAAAATCAGAAGACCTAAAAGAATTAAGCGGTTTTCCTATTAAAGATATTCAAATTTTGAACGAAAGGTCAGATGATGAAGAAAATAGCAACCTTGATCATAAATGGCGTCTAGTGGCAGAGATTACCAGCAGTGGAGCTGTGGGTCGAGATTTGAGGGGTGCGGACCTTAGTGATGCCGACCTCAGTGATACGAAGCTTAGTGGTGCTAATCTATGTGATGCGGACTTGAGGGGTGCAGACCTTAGTGGTGCCGACTTAAGTGGTGCCGACTTCAATGATGCAGACCTGAGTGGTGCCCACCTCAGTAGTGCTAACCTGATTCGTGCTAACTTGATTCGTGCTAACTTGAGTGGTGCCAACCTCACTGGTGTTAACCTGATTCGTGCCAAGCTGATTGGTGCCAATTTCAGTAATGCCAACCTCAGTGGTACTAACCTCAGTGGTGCTAACCTTAATGGTGCCGACCTCACTCGTGCCCAGCTCAGGGATGCTAAAGTCAAAAATGCCCGATTCGCATATATTTTAGGAATTGATGAATCCACCAAGCTTGAGCTAATTAAAAGAGGAGCAATTTTTTATAATTTTCCAGCTTAACCCTCTGAAATTAGTTCTTGAAACATTACCAGTTATGTGTATTAAAAAAAAGCGATCGCTTTTTTTACATAACTGGTAATTCGACGGATAATTTATGTGTATAAAAAAAAAGCGATCGCATAACTTACATAACTGGTAATTAGTCTAAAGGTAGGTGAACCTAAAGGATAAATCCTAATTTTAAATTCTTCAGCTAGGGTTTAAACAAAGCGACCAATCACTTTTTTATAAAGTTCATATTCAGGGGAAGGATCCATGATTTCTAGCTTCCCAGGATTGTAGGTAAGGCGTAAGCAGCGATAGTTTTACAATTTATTGAGTAATGTTTAATAGTGTTGCTAACTGATCCCATAGCGTTATATTCCTTATAATGCTGGGGTAAAGGGAGTGATGGTCATAGGGAGAGTGCTTTGGAATTATAGTTATTTTAGCAGTACAATTTAAGTAGAAGGAGACTAGTTATGAATCAAGCAATGACACTAATCAGGAGTAACGATTATGAAAGATTACAAGAACAACGATGTAGTCAACTCTTATGAAATTCTGAAACGAGAGGAAGGGTATACTGACAACCGTAATACAGAAGAAGTCTTTTTAGCAGACCTGACTGGAATAGAAGACCCTGACCGGATTTTTGAGGGTGTAGTTGACCGTGACACTGGGATGGGACGCACCTTGGAGAAGTTGAGAACTAGCAAACTATCCGGTGGCAATGTCACCGGTGGCGATATTTACGATAATTGGTATCAGGCTGAAGTAGTGGGTGAAGAAGCAGTTGGAGGAGAAACGCCCACTCCTGACCAAAATGTAACTGAAGACTTGCTGGAGTCCATGGGAATTTCTTCAGTTGATGGTGAAGCTGTCCAAACTCGAGACAAGTTAGAGGTTCGCGATCACCTCCGCTGGGAGCTGAACCCTGAATCTTCTGAAGATTACTCCCAACACTTGAAATAAGTTCCTGTTGGCAACGGATGGCTTAACGGATGTCAGGGATGGGGAGAGGGATTGATGGTTTTTTGCGAATCCATTAGTTTGGGAATTGATTAGTTTGGGAAGATCGGGACTTAAACTCTAAAAAACCTCTAAAAGAGGGGAGAGTTGCTGCCAACCTTAGTTTTCCCCTCTAGTTCAATCCCGATAAATCAGACAACTACAGCTAAGGATAAAATGATTATTTATACTCAAAAAAAATAAGTAATTTTCTGGCGGCTTCTGTGTTATATATATACTACATTTGAAGCATGTATTTGGGTTGATCAATTGGAAAAATTAACGTAAAGTCTTGAAAGTAATCTCAATCATAGAATAGTGAAACAAATTTTACTGAGAAGCTTTAAAGCTTTGGTGATGACAGTTATGTTGATGCTTTCGATAGTAGCATCACTGACTAGTTACCCCGATCTAGCCCTAGCCCAAACATATCTTAACTTCTCCAGCCCTGGTTCTCAGGTTGAAATCCTACATCCAACTGGTTTTGTTAACCTAAATAATGGCTCGTTCACACCTAATTTTGGAGCTGTAGCTAACATTTTCAATGGCAATGGACTGACTGGTAGCGGCACGGAACTGGATCAACTCCACGTAGCTGGAGGAAATTCAGATAACTTTCTCTCAGCGAAGCTAAATCATTGTGCAACGGCAGCTGATGTAAACTTTGACTTTGACTTTGGCAGCCCAGTCGTCTTGAATACACTAGCCCTATGGAATTACAATGCTTTCAATACAACGGCAACTAATCGGGGTATCAAAGACTTTATCTTAGTTCTCTCTAACAAAGCAGATTTTAGTGATCCAGTTTTTGAATCTTCAACCCTAACTCTGCCTAAAGGACCTGCAACCAATATTCCGGCTACTATCTTCTCTTTTCCTAATGTGAAAGCTCAGTTTGCCAGAATCGATGTTGTCTCCAACTATGGACCGACAAGTCTGATTGGCTTATCTGAGGTTCGTTTTGCCAAGATGGTTAGTAACACAACACCTAACTCGTCTCCTGCTCCACAACCTGAATTGCCCAATTGCGTGAATACAGATTGCAATTGTTCAGATTTCAGTACTCAAGCTGAAGCCCAACAGGTGCTTGATGCCTTTCCCGGCGACCCGCACCGGCTAGACCGTGATAAAGATGGTATCGCTTGTGAGTCACTGCCCTAAACAAAGTGGGCGTTGCTGAATCTTCGCGCTGAATAGGAGTAGAGTGGGCATCCTGCCCGCCCGGGAATGAAACAGGCAAGATGCCTGTTCCACGCCTGATGCCCATTCTACCAAGATCGCCGAACGGGCAAGATGCCCATTCTACCAAGATCGCCGAACGGGCAAGATGCCCATTCCACCTAACTATTAAAATCATTCCATTATTGATACTTAGCTGCAACAAGCGCCCTACCCCGGCGAGTTAACGAAACTTAGGGCAATCCTGCCAAATTAAAAAATCTGAGCTTTAATCAAAAATGGAAGCTCCAAAAGGAAAATCTAGGCACGCCATGGGTAGGGTAATTAAAACAGCCATAGGGTTATTACTGGGATTATCTCTCATCCTAGGAATAATAAGCTGTGATAGCGCTAAACTAACGTCAGGGTTTCAACCCTTACCAGCAGTAGCTCCCCTACCGATGCCTCAAATCCCAGAGTGGATTGAACAAATTAGTCCCATCGGCATGGCTGAGCCCCTTTCCCAAATTCGGATTCGCTTCAAAGACCCCCTGATTCCCGTTGAACGCTTGGGAAGTCCGAATCAGCGGGAAATCTTACAGAAATTTGAAATCATACCCCCTATCCCTGGGAAATTTCGTTTCTTAACCCCACGGATGGTAGGATTCCAAGCTGACCAAGCTCTGCCTCTAGCCGCTCGTGTCCAAGTTACCATCAAAGCAGGATTAGCTGACCTAAACAATCATAGTCTAGAACAAGACTTAGCCTGGACCTTCAATACTGCCCCGATCCAGTTAACCAATTTGCCAGCAACTCAGCGGAATCCAGAAGCGGAACCAGAACCGATTGCTCTGGAGCCTAAGTTAGAGTTTACCTCCAATACCCAATTGGATCTCGCTTCAGTAAACCAGCACTTGACCATGACACCGAAAGGTCAGACTCAGAGTGTCAAGCTAGATGTAGCCCTTAAGGAACAAGCAGATGTTTCCAATGAGTATAGGCAACCCGCTCAGGAATTTAACCCTTCGTTGCGGCAATGGATTTATACGATCACCCCTAAGCAACCCCTCACTAAAGCTACCGATTACAAATTAGCCTTTGCCCCTGGAGTGCGTCCCGCTCGCGGCAATATCGCGACCGAAACCGCTTTCGTTAGTCAAGTCAAAACCTTTGACCCCTTGACCTATCAGGAAACCACATTTTACGGACAGCCAGAGGCGGGAGGCGCTTATGGACGGTTTGTGAAAGGGGCAGCTCGGTTGGAATTTAATAATGGTTTGCTGGCCTCTTCCGCCATGGAGCATATTACGGTTGAGCCTGCTCCCAAGGAAGCTCCCAAATTGGTGCAAGCTTATGATGGCAATCGATTCGTTAACCTTAATCCTTGGGCATTAGAACCAGAAATTACCTATACCGTTACTCTCGGTGCTAATCTCACTGACCAATTTGGGCAAACCTTGGGTGAACCTGTAACCTTTAAATACCAAACAGGGGATTTAGCAGGGGATATCTGGGCTCCCTCGGATTTGCATATCTTTCCCTCTACCCTAAAACGCAATTCCGAGTCCCTACAGTTGAATATTTCTACAGTCAATTTACCGCAACCGGAGTATAAAGCGGCTTATCGCATCGTTCAACCTACTGACTTGGTCTATAAAGATTCCGCTTATCCCAGTGGCAAGAGCAATGATTTATTACCGAACCCAAGTCAATGGGAGCGTTTCCGGGTAGCGGGAAAGAAAAATAAAACCACTAATATCGCGGTTTCCCTGAGGAAACGACTGGGAGGTTCAACGGGAATGTTGGCCTATGGGGTGCAAGCGAAAACCTATCGCTATCAAGATGGGAATGGAAACGAAAAGTGGTGGGAACCAAAGTATTATGGCATGGTGCAGCTGACCAATTTGGGAGTGTTTGCGCAATGGTTTCCTGATTCGGGTTTGGTGCAAGTGAATCATCTGTCCGATGGCTCACCAGCAGCAGCAACGGTAGAGATATATAAGTCTGAGCTGAATGCTTCCTATCGAGGGTCACCAAAACCCTGTGCGATCGCAAAAACTGACAGAACTGGCACCATCGCCCTAACCAGCCAGGCTCTACGTCAATGTATGAATGGGGCAACGCGCTTCACTAAAGGCCCGAAATTACTGGTAATAGCTAAAGAAGGCAAAGACTGGGCATTTACTCGAACCAATGAATATAGTGGGTATTATGGCTACGGGATTTATTCAGACTGGGACAATGGCAAACCCAAATCCCGAGGCACTATTTTCTCAGACAGACAGCTTTACCAACCAGGAGAAAAGGCTTGGTTCACCGCAGCAGCCTATTATCTGGAAAAAGATAACCTCACCCAAGACAAAAATGCATCTTATCAGGTCACGCTGGTCGAACCCAATGGTAAGAAGACAGACTTAGGCACTAAGACAACCAATGAATTTGGTACCTTCTCCTTAGAATTACCCCTGAAAGAGAATCAACCCCTAGGTTTCTATACCGTTGAAGCCAGGGGAAGCAATGGCAGAGAAATTTCAGGTGGTTTCCGAGTAGCTGAGTTTAATCCTCCTAACTTTAAAGTTGACCTGACCCTTGCTCAAAAATTTGCTAACATGGGCGAGAAGGTGGACGCTAATGTCCAAGGAAATTATTGGTTTGGTTCAAATGTAGATGGGGGTAAGGTTGCCTATTATGTCACCCGCACCCCCTTCTACTTTACTCCAGCAGGATGGGAAGAGTTTTCCTTTGGTCAGCAGTGGTTTTGGCCCCAGGAAAGACCGCAAGTTACCAGTGATGTCCTCCAAACTAATCAAACTTTAAGTGAGTCTGGGGAAAGTAGTCTAACTATTCCGGTGACGAAAGACCTGCCCTATCCCATGACTTACCGGGTGGATGCCCAAGTTACCGATGTCTCGAATCTGTCGGTATCCGATTCTAAAACATTTACAGCTTTACCTAGCGATAAACTAATTGGATTAAAAGGGGATTGGGTGGCGGATGCCGGAAAACCATTCCCTCTAGAAGTGATTGTTACTGACCCCACGGGTAAATTAATCAAAGGACAATCAGTACGCCTGGAACTGCAAGAAATGAAATACAGCAGTGTCACCCAGGTCTTGGCAGGGAGTCAGCGAGAAAAGAATCAGGTGGAATACAAAACCGTGAAAGAGGTAACTGTCCGTTCCGGTAGTAGTCCGAAATCCATCAAGCTCACTCCCCCCTCATCCGGTTCTTATCGAATTCGCGCTAACTTTGCTAAAGCGAAAAATGACTTAGCAGCAACAGACTTGCAAATTTGGGCAACCGGTGGAAACGCAGTGTACTGGGGGTCTCGCTATGATAACTCTCGCCTGGATATCAAACTAGACAAGGATAGCTATAAGCCTGGGGAAACAGCCACAGCCTTGATTCAATCTCCTTATGCCGAAGGGGAATTGTATTTTTCAGTAGTTCGGAACAATACCCTCTATCGCAAAGTAGTCAAAGTTAAAGGGGGTGCGCCAGAGATTAAGTTCAAAGTCACTCCGGAGATGGTACCTAATGCCGCAGTAGAAGCAGTAGTAGTGCGCCAAGGCAAACCCCTCTCCCAAGTTGAGCCGGGGAGTGTAGAAAATCTGGTGCGGATTGGTTTTGCTCCCTTTAATACCAGCTTGGATGATAACTATCTCAAGGTAACAGAGACATTGCAGTCTAAGTCCATTGAACCTGGTGCTAAGCAAACTGTGGAATTAGCATTGCAAGATTCTAAGGGTAAACCTGTAAAGGGACAGTTTACCGTCATGGTTGTCAATGAAGCTATCTTGCAACTGAGTGGCTACCAAGTACCGGATTTAGTAGAGACCGTGTATGCTCAGCAAGATATTTCCACTCGCTTCAGTGATAACCGTCCTAAGGTGGTGCTAGAAAAGCTAGCGATGGAAATGACGCAAAAAGGCTGGGGCTATGGTGGAGGACAGTCTTCTGGGGCAGCTAGTACTCGGATTCGCACGGAATTCAAACCCTTAGCCTACTACAATGGTTCACTGGTAACAGATGCCAATGGTAAAGCAAGGGTAACCTTTAAACTACCAGATAACTTAACCACTTGGCGGGTGATGGCAGTAGCAACGGATGGCAACCTACACTTTGGTAATGGCCAGGCTACCTTTATCACCACCAAGCGGCTGATGGCTAATCCAGTATTACCTCAATTTGCTCGTCCAGGCGATCGCTTTAAAGCTGGGATAGCGCTAATTAATAATACTGGGCAAACGGGAGATTTACAAATTAATGGACAACTGACCGGTGCCGTTCAGTTTGATGGTGGTAAAGGGCCTACGCTGAATCAAAAAACCTCAGCCAAGACCGGAACCAGTGGTTATCGTTTTCCGATGGTAGCCAATAACTTGGGTAAAGCTAAAGTCAAGTTTACGACTAAGCTCAATGGTAATCAGGATGGGTTTGAAGTACCTTTAGCTGTTAAACCGGTTGACATGACTGAGCAAGTGGTGGAATCGGGAGTAACCAGGACTCAAGTAAAAATCCCAGTGAATATAGCTAGTAACGTGGTACCTGACAGGGGAGGGTTAGAGATTTCCCTGGCTAGCACTCTGATTCCTGAAATTACTGCTCCGGCTAAGCAAGTCTTGGATAACGAAGACTTACCCTTCTTAGAACCGGTAGCAAGTAAATTAGCGATCGCATCCAATTTGGAAATACTCGGCAAACAATATGGTCAGACCTTTGCTGAGTTTAACCCTAGCCAACAAGGCACTGAGGCTATCAAACAGTTACAGAAACTTCAGCGACCAGATGGTGGCTTTGCCAGATGGCCCGGACGAAAATCCTCAGACCCCTTTGTTTCTCCCTATGCTGCTACTGCTCTAGCTCGGGCGAAAGCAGCAGGATTACCAGTAGATGCTGGGATGGTGAGCCGTCTCCAGAACTACTTGCAGAAAATATTGGCAAATCCTGGTCAGTATGATTATTGCAAGAGCGTAGTGTGTAAGAGTAAGGTGCGATTAGAAGCACTGATGGGGTTAGCAGAACTCGGTCAGACCCGCAGTGACTTCCTAGGATACCTTTCTGAACAGAGCAGTAACTTCGACCGGGTCACTCAGATTAAATTAGCGCGTTACTTATTCCAGTTTCCTCAGTGGCGGAGCCAAGCCCAAACTTTAGTCAATCAGTTTCAGGAAAGCATCTATCAAACTGGGCGTTCAGCTCGGATAAACTTACCCCAAAGCTGGCGTTGGCTGGATTCTTCTACAACTGCACAAGCTCAAGCCTTGCGCCTATATATCGCCCAAAACAGCTCAGCCGAGGTTCGCAGTAAACTATTACAAGGGTTATTAGAGTTACGGCGAGACGGCACTTGGCAAACTAGCTACGATAATGCCCAAGCCTTGAGTGCCTTAGTAGACTATAGTCGATTACAGCCTACACCCCCGAGCTTTGGAGCAACGGTACAACTAGCCGGGAAAAAACTTGGCTCAGCCCAGTTCCAGGGGTATCAGAAACCTAGTCAATCGATTCAGGTTACAATGGATAACTTACCCCGAGGTCGCCATGACTTGATTGTCAAAAAATCTGGTTCAGGGACTCTACACTACTTAACCAGCTATCGTTATCGCTTACAAGGCAATCAACCCGGTCGGTTTAATGGATTACGAGTAAACAAGACCATACGTCCCGCTAATCAGGAAAAGGTATTGCGAAAGATTGGACTGTATGCTCTCAAAGAGCCATTAACAGTACCAGCGGGACAAGTGTTTGATATTGGCGTGGAGGTGATTACCGATCATCCAGTGGATCATGTCGTGATCGAAGATCTCTTACCAGCTGGCTTAGAAGCCGTCGATACTAGTTTCCAAACTGCTACCCCTTACTTCCAAGCTCAACAGGATAGCTGGCAAATCGATTATCAGAAAATCCATCGCGATCGCATTGTGGCTTATGCCGATCGATTGGAAGCTGGTGTCTATAATTTACATTATCTGGTGCGCTCAGTTACACCAGGAACCTATTTATGGCCCCCTGCCCAAGCACACCTCAACTATGCCCCAGAAGAATTTGGCAGGTCGGCTTCCTCTACGTTAGTGATTAGTGATTAATGATTAGTTAATTATTAATTGTTAATTGCTAATTGCTAATTACCATTTTGCTTTTGCCTTAAATGGCTCTCCTAGGGTGGCTATGATAAATTACTATAAAATAATCGCTATAGCCCTTACTAAGTAAGGTTTTTAGTAATTTAAAAATGCAATTTTAATAAAAGCGATGCAGCGCGGTCTTGGGGGTTTCCACGGGGCTTACAAGGTGCGGACGCAGGTTCCGCACACAGCCCCTCCCCATGAGCGACTGCATCAAGACAATGTATTTTGATTTTATTGAATCCCTTGCTATTTAAGGGGTTAAGCTCATTTAAACTACTAATTTACTATAATCAGTCTAGGAGAGCCCCTTAAATTGACAACTTAAACTTATTGAATACCCTTATGAACTACCCCGCCCTGGACGTTCGCCTTTGGCGTGGCCTACGGCCAGGACGGGGTATCAGCAGACCCGTCTGATGAGCGCGATTTTTGACGCTTCATCTTTCCCAGTTGCTTCATCGATCCAGTATGTTTACTGGTCTTTGAAGTAGAGCTAGAAAATCCACGTTTTTCGAGGTCAGTCCCGTACCCCGGCTGATTTCCATTAGCTGCTTTGAACATCACCATTGCGCTTGTTTTGTCTCTATCAAGTTCAAACCCACAAGCATCACAGCTGTGGTATCTATTTGATAGTTCAGCCCATTCTTTGTGAACTTTTCCACATTTTGGACAGCGCTGAGATGGTTTTAGCTGTCTAGTTGGTAACTGAAGGACAATTCCGCCTTTGAGTTCAATTTTGTAGGTCAGCATTTTATTGATAGTACCGAATCCTACATCTAAAATGGCTTTGTTCAATCCAGCTTTTTGCTTCTTTCTTTTTGACCCTTTTTTTGCTTTTCGGGTCATCCCTTTCGTGTTGAGTTTTTCAGTTACGCCGATGTCATAACGACTAGATAAATCTGACGTAACCTTGTGTTGCCAGTCTTTGCGCGCCAAGCCAACTTTTCTTTTTAACTGGGATTCCTTTTTGTTGGCTTTTTTCCAACGCTTAGACGCCAAAATACCTTTTTTGAAATTAGGAGCTTGCTTTCTACGTTTTTCTTTCCCGGCTGCCTTCACTTTAGGCTCTAGAGTTTTAGTAAAACGCTGGTTAGCTATCTCCTCAAACTCGCTGCCATTGAAGGCTGTGATTGCTGTCTCAGTCCCCAGGTCATAGGCTATGATCTTCTTGTACGTCAAATCAGATTCTGAGCCATATTTAGTTAATGGGGTTTCTGCTTTGACAGTTATTGAAGCATACCAAGCGTTTAGACTAGGCTTATAAGTAATTGTTAAGGTTGTTGGTGTTCCCCAAAACTTTGCCTGCCCACGCATCTTTATAGTGAGACCGAGGTCGTTCAGTGTCAAAGTCCCATGCTTCCCGTCAGTATTCACTTTCCAGCCAGCTTTACTGGGGTAAGTCCATCCGGAGTATTTCCGAATTGGCTTATATTTTGGGATTCCAGCTAATCCTTGAAAGAACCGATTATAAGCCAGGTCTACTCTCTTTAGAGTAGCTTGCAAAGACGTACTATATAACTCCTTATATTCCGGCCAGCATTTTTTGAAATCAGGCAAACAGTTTTGCTGATCAAAATATCCTATAGACTTTTTGTTTACTTTCCACTCATAACGACGATCAGCTATCCCAGCGTTGTAGAGTAACTGGTGCAGTTTTCTCGCATAAAACATCTTTGATGTAGCTGTTTTATTGGGATATATACGGAACGTCTGCCTAAAAATCGCCATAAGTGGAATCACCTCCTTGAATCTCGTGCTATTTGTTTGCTATTATTTTAATATAGTTGATAGTAAATATAAATGTCAAGCATAAAAAGGAAAAAAACTCAGAAAAGAATGAGAGGAGCACCTGATCATTATGACGAACTAAAAAAACAACACGGAATTTGGTTAACAGACACTACTTGGAAATGGTTGCAGTTAGCAGCTAAAGATTCCGGGGTAAGCGTTGGAGAGTATATAGAGAGCTGGGTAAGAAAACAGGCTTCTGGTATTTGTTCGCGTAGCGTGGCCGTAAGCCAAGGGGCTATCCATCCCCCACCTGAAAGTTCGCTTAGCGTGGCCTTTGGCCAGGTGGGAGAATTTCGCCCCCTTAAACTCCCCCTATTTTGTTAAAGTTGATGGTACTAAATTCATATCCGAATCAAAAACCGAATCCCAATAAAAAACCATATGTCCGCCCCTTGGAGGTCAAGCTAATGTTAGAGTTTAATAAATCTTCAGCTATCGACATCGATAAAGGAAATTCGAAAAAAACTAATAATCATGAAACCATTGAAACCGTTGTCAAAACGGACAATCAGGAAACTAAGCCAATAGGCTTAACTGAGCCAAAATTTTGGTCGAAGCCCCTGATTGGACATATCGCCATAACTTCTGTATTGGTTTTACTTATTACTGTAGGAGTCATATTTCTGTATTCCTTAGGTAACTACCAAACCCAAAAGTGGTTGTTGCCCCCAAGAGAACCAGTTGCCTATACTGAGACCATCGCTGATGCTGCTCCCCTTGAACAAGAAAGAATTAGTGACCAAATCCAAGAAATCCAAGCGCGAGACCAAAGACATTTTAAAATGATGACATTCTTCTACAACAATTACTATATGTCTAAGTTAATGACCTATGGTACAGCAATTGTAGCAGGAATTTGTTTACTCTTTATTATTCGATCAGGTTGGAATAGTACTCACCCTTATGTGATTAATATCTTCGTAGTGGTTTCAGCATCAGCTATTCTGTTTGGAAATATTCCGGGATTATTCCGGTATGAGGACAGTATTGTCAATAACAAACAGTTATACCTGAACTATGCATCTCTACAGAATGAGGTAACTAGCTACTTGGTGACAGGCCAAGATATCGATGGGAATCCTAGAGAAATGAAATACTTTATTAATCACATTGATAAGGAATTAAGTCGATTAAATCGACTGCCAATTGGGTTTGAGAGAACTCCACTATTAAATTATCCCACTTTATATAGCAGCTCTCAATTGGATAAGGGACTTTAGTCCTGGGTTATAGGGAGTAGGGAGTAGGGAGTAGGGAGTCGGGAGTCGGGAGTCGGGAGTCGGGAGTCGGGAGTCGGGAGGTAGCTTGCTCATGGGGGGACTCTCATGAGCAACTGCATCAAGACTACGATTGTATAATCAACGAGCTCTAAAAGCTAGGTCGCTTATATAGTCTGCGTTTTAGCTTATATATAGTCTGCGTTTTAGCTTATTTCCTTACCCCCTCAGGCTTGATCGATGAAGATTCTAAGACGAACACAGAATTTCCGGGTCTAGTGTACTGAGGCTCGGAGTACCGATTTCCCCAACTGCGCGAATCACTAAATCAGGGCATTTGCGTCCAGGGTCAAGGCAAGAAGCAATAAGCATATGCTTATTGATAAAAAGACCGCGTCATTCTCAACAAATTAACTCTATTGCGAGTACAGTTCTACGAGATTATAGGGGTTTCGAGCCACGATCAACCGATATCCAGCCAATGCACATTATGAGCCATTTTTTCTTGCGCTTACCCTGGTAATTAGGCGTTGCTGAATTAAGGAATGAATGCGGGATAATTTGGTTTTATTAAAGCCCCCTAAATCCCCCGAGCGAGCAATCCCTCGCTCGGGGGACGCAAGAGAGTTTTGTTCCCCCCAAGCGAGCAATCCCTCGCTTGGGTGGCTAGGGGGGCGTGCGCCATACCCAGAATCAGCAACGCCGGTAATTAAGCCTCTTTCTCTGGGTTAATTGTTCAAGTTATTTTACACGGTTCCTAAGTAGTCGGTTTGCAGCCAAGAGGCTGTTTAAACCACTGCCCTCCCAGGGAATAGAAGATCTGATAAATGCACCATTCACTAGCTTATAATAATTATCATCAGTGCCGATTAACCAGACATTCTCCGATGCATCTACTGATATCTGCTTGCCCTCAGAGCCAGATGGAGTCTGTACAAATGATCCGTTCTTTAGCTCATATGTATTGGTGTCCGTTCCAATTATCCAAACCGTAGTAGTGTCGTATACGGAGATCTCCAGTGCTTTAGAGCCAGATGGAGTCTGTACAAATGATCCGTTCTCTAGCTTATATGTATTGGTGTCCGTTCCAACTATCCAAACTTGGGTTGGATCAGCTATACCAACAGATATGCGAATAGCTTTACTGCCCTGCGGTTGTTGAACAAAGCTATTTCCTTCAAGTTTATAAGTGAATAATTCTCCAGCCCCGATTGCCCAAACATTTTCACTGTCACCAACTGCTATTTGAACTGCTTCAAAATCTGGGTCTACCCTTTGCCAACCCTGTAATGAATATTTGAAAACTCTTTGTTGATTGTCAATGCCAAAAGCGGTACCATCAGAACCAACAGAGATGTCCAGCATGGTCTCGAAGTCACTCATATAAAACTCCTGTGAGTGTGGAAACTACATGTATGTATTTGCAGATTGACTGAAAAAAGATCAGTGTCATTAATTTCAATCAACACATTTATATAATGTTTGATTTAACCTAGACTTTGCAGTACCCCTGAGGGTACCTTTTGTACTATTTTCGGATATTGTGTAAAATGGCTCTCCTAGTTTGGCCAGGGTAAGCGCAAGAAGCAATAAGCATATCCTTATTGATAAAAAGACCGCGTCATTCTCAACAAATTAACTCTATTGCGAGTACAGTTATAAGAGATTATAGGGGTTTCGAGCCACGATCAACCGATATCCAGCCAATGCACATTATGAGCCATTTTTTCTTGCGCTTACCCTGCATTTGCGTCGGATTTGAGTTGGGTAAGCTGGGTCAACATTCTCATCCATTAGATACTTCAGTGCCATTGGCTTTCAACTGGGCTTGTCTTTCTGCTTTGATTTTCCGGAGTCGAGCAACAGCAGGATGAGGATTCAAGGCTTGAGCTTTACGCTGTTGATGTGCCCACTCTAGCCAGTCAGCAATGTATTGACTAACTGTGTCTTTGTTCTGTAGGTAATAAAGAATTGTGGCATAGACCTCTTCCAAGGTCAGAGTTGAGTAGATTTTCGCAATTTCTTCAGCAGTGCGTCCTTGTCTTGATGCAGTCGCTCATGGGGGAAACCCCCAAGACCGCGCTGCATCGCTTAAATAGATACTCGTACAACACAGTTTCAATCCCAATCCGATGACCTTTTATCCGAATGTCATCAGGAGCCAGAAAGTTGAAATACTCTTCTAGTTGCATAAGGAATTTGATGGCGATAGTGTTTTGAAATGAGATGCTCTACTAGGATTGATGGAAACAGGGAATCGGGAGTCGGGAGTCGGGAGTCGGGATACAGAAAGGTAGCGCTATAAGACCATCGAACCTTGGCCAATAGGCCACGCTACGCCAACAACCGACGAACCTTGGCCTATTGGCCACGCTACGCGAACAACCGACGAACCTTGGCCTATTGGCCACGCTACGCCAACAACCGACGAACCTTGGCCTATTGGCCACGCTACGCGAACAACCTTCAACCGGTTAACCTTCAACCGGTTAACCTACCCTTCGGGAACGCCAAAGGCGAACAACATAACAACTGACGTTACCACTCATCTTTAAGCCTCTTTTGGCTTTAACCCCATCACCTCTGCCACAGCAGCAGTTGTGGGCTCAATCCCTTCTGTCAATGGGTTTTTGCTGTGTTCGATAGCAGTATCTGGATCTTTGAGACCATTACCTGTCAATACACAAACCACAGTTGCTCCTGTGGGTACCTGGTCTTTTACTTTCAACAAACCAGCGACTGATGTGGCGCTAGCTGGTTCACAAAAAATTCCTTCTTGGGATGCCAATAACCGATAGGCATCTAAAATTTCTTGATCGGTAACACTATTAAATGCCCCTTTACTAGCTTCTTGGGCTGCGATCGCTTTTTCCCAGCTAGCTGGGTTACCCACCCGAATTGCCGTTGCAATGGTTTCGGGATGCTCTAGGACTTTGCCAGCGACAATCGGAGATGCTCCAGATGCTTGAAATCCCATCATTTGGGGTAAGCGATCGCATTTCCCCTGCTGATGGTACTGGCAAAAGCCCATCCAGTAGGCACAAATATTACCAGCATTGCCCACTGGTATGCACAGCCAATCAGGAGCATCACCTAAGTTGTCCACTATCTCAAACGCAGCTGTCTTTTGACCTTCTAAGCGATAAGGATTGAGGGAATTGACCAAGGTCACGGGATACTTGGATGCCATTTCCCGGACAATTGTCAAGCAGTCATCAAAATTTCCCTTAATGGCGATTACTGTCGCTCCATATACCAACGCTTGGGCTAATTTCCCCAGAGCTACATAACCATCAGGAACAATTACAAATGCCCGCATTCCCCCCCGACGAGCGTAGGCTGCTGCTGATGCCGAGGTATTTCCGGTACTAGCACAGATTACCGCTTGGTCTCCTGCTTCCTTAGCTTTTGAAATCGCCATGGTCATGCCCCGGTCTTTAAAACTACCGGTAGGATTGAGACCATCATATTTCACCAGTACCTTTACTCCTCTGCCAATAATTTTGGCAATAGTGGGGACAGGAATTAAAGGAGTGTTACCTTCGAGTAAGGTTACCACTGGTGTGGAGTCAGTGACTGGCAAATAAGGACGGTAAGCCTCAACTAAGCCAGGCCAGTTGAGTGAAGTAGAAACAGACAGACTTAAAGCCACGTTTGGTTAGGGAAGTATTCAGGGTGAAGTATCAAGTGTGAAGTGTGAAGTATGAAGCATGAAGTATGAAGCATGAAGGTTATGATTTGTCAACCCTTCCATTGATTTTTATTGCTTACTCAGCAACTGGTATATTGTGCTACTTCATCCAATACGCCTTCATCCTTTACACTTCATCTTTGTCTATCTTATCTTGACTGATTCTGAATCACAGGCTTTCTCGGTTTTTCTGACCGATGGCGTTTGTCTGTGTTAAGCCGCAGTTTGGGACGTTCCACCATTCGTTCTTCGATATCGTCACTAATGGGGGGTTGAGTTTTGTCATAGAACAACTGCAATGCTGCCGCTGCGATCGCATGAGCATCATATTCTTCTTCCAATTCCCGTACAACTGGCAAGAAAGAAGCCATCCGTTCCCCTGATAAAGCTTCCCGTAACTCTGCCTGCAGTCTTTCTAAGCGCCGGGCTTCAATTTGTGAGCGGGTCGGAATCCGGGTAACTTCCAACCGTTGCCGCACCTTGCGCTCAATCTGGTAGAGTTTACGGCGTTCAAAGGGTTGAATCAGGGTAATTGCTGTTCCTGTCTTACCAGCACGACCGGTACGACCAATGCGGTGAATATAGCTTTCTACTTGATCTGGCAGGTCAAAATTGATCACATGGGTCAGATGATCCACATCTAGACCACGGGCAGCAATATCGGTTGCTACTACCCAACGCACTTGATTTTTCCGGAACCGATACAATAACCGCTCCCGCTGACTCTGACTCAAATCACCGTGGTACTCATCCACACTGTGACCAGCCGCTTGTAATTGGTTGGTTAGTTCAGCAGCCGCTTTTCGTGTTCGCACAAAAATGATTGAAGCTTCTGGGTCTTCCAGTTCCAGAATCGGATGGAGAGCCCTGATTTTTGAGCAGCCACGGGGTACCATGTAAACTCGCTGTTCAATGCGCGCTGGTGCTGCTTTCGATTGCTGAACTTTAACAGTGACCGGGGATTTCAGGAATTTGCTGACTAGGTCCTGAATTGGCCGGGGCATAGTTGCTGAGAAGCAAGTAGTCTGACGCTCTTCGGGAGTCTGTTGCAGGATTTTCTTAACATCATCGATAAAGCCCATGCTTAACATTTCATCCGCTTCATCGAGTACCACCCAGCTCAGGTTTTCCAGCTTAAGGTCTCCCCGGTCTAGCAAGTCAATCACCCGTCCGGGAGTTCCTACCACAATCTGAGCGCCTTTGTAGAGCATCCGAATTTGCCGCTCAATGGACTGACCACCGCAGACGGTTAGTATATGCAATCGACGGTCCTCACTGAAGTCCCGAATCGCTTGGTTAACTTGCTGGGCTAACTCTCGGGTTGGGGTTAGAATTAAGGCTTGTACGGTTCGCTTGTCCAAGTCAATGCGATCTAGCATTGGTAGGGAAAACGCTGCTGTTTTGCCAGTACCGGTTTGAGACATACCGAGTACATCATGGCCATTGAGCAGTTCAGGAATAGCTTGGGCTTGGATAGTAGTAGGTGTAGTGAAGCCGATTTTTTCGAGTTGGCTTACACAAGTTTCAGACAATCCCAGGCTTTGGAAAGAAACGGTCATAAGTTATTTTTCGATTTTTCGTTGGTTAGTTGTGGTTTTTTTCTGGTAAGTCAGAAAGTTAGTAGTTGAACGTGTGAGGAAACACTGTCATGGCTATAAAGACAGTGAGCCTTCAGGTTTTACTCACCATGGTTTTTGCCTTGACAAACCTATGATGAGATTAGATGAGTAGAAAGCGGTTTAGTTTCCACCCATTTGGTTAGGTGCGCTTTCCGTTGGCGAATTAAATTCGCCACGGGTCGCACCTGTTGATAGGCATCAACTCCTAAGTTGCACCTTGTCCCATAGGCAGTCGCGCTTTGGCTTAAACCCCCTCAGGTCGGGGCTGCATCGCGCTTCACCATCAGCTGGGGTCTGTTGCGACCTATTTAGTGTGTCTAAAAGCTTGAGATTAGGTTCATCCCACTAGAACACGTCTTACAGACGCAATGGTTAATGCCCTAGACACAGTTGTCAGGTTGAGGGTGGCTCCTTAGCTAGGTATTGCCCGTTGGATTGGGGTGGGTTAAATCATCCCAAATTTGACCCTCAAAGCTGAATTGATGCACCGCTCAGCTAGTTTTTACCCCCTAAGCAGGTCTTTTAAGTGTGCCGTTTACGCTGCCGTTTAGTGTGCGCTTTAGTGTGCCATTACTATGGGCGACAGACACCTGCTTTTGATAAGGCTAGAGGCCTTGTGAAAAGCTCCATAATCTAAAAGACCAAGGATTATGTCTGGTTCAGGATTGACCAGATTACTTGCCCTAGTGGTGGAGTGTTTAATTCCAGCCCCTAGTTAAAGCCTGTGGCTTGTTTACGGAGGTAGTACTACAGAACCATACAAGTCGTAGAAATCACAATCAGTAATTTCTACTGATACTATGGTTCCTAAAGAGGCATCACCTTGAACGTAGACCAATCCATCCACCTCAGGGGCAAACCTGGCACTGCGACCAATAAATTCACCCGTTAAGGGATTTTCTTGTTCTATGAGAACATCAACTATCTTGCCCAGACAGTTTTGATTTTTTTTCAAGGAAATCGGTTGTTGAACTGCCATCAGGGCATCCCGTCTGGCATCCATCACCCCTTGGGGCAACTGATTAGGCAATTTGTATGCTGCTGTTCCCTCCTCCGCAGAAAAGGTAAACACTCCAACATGGTCAAATTCATGATGCTGGACAAATTCCAGCAAGTGTTCAAAGTGCTGCTCTGTCTCGCCGGGAAACCCGACAATAAAGGTGGTTCGCAACACTGCATCAGGAAGTGCAGTTTTTAGTTGCGTGATTATAGCGTCATTTACTCGTCCCTGCCAAGGACGGTTCATGGAGCGGAGGATTTCTGGATGGGAGTGCTGTAGAGGCAAATCGAGATAAGGAAGAACATTATGAGTTTCCTGAATGGCTTTTATGACGGATGGGGTTAAACCGGTGGGATAGGCGTAGTGGATCCGAATCCAGGGGATGTCTACTTCACCTAATGCTCTCAACAGTTCTGGCAGTTTCGGTTCGCCGTATATGTCTAAACCATAGTTGGTGGTGATTTGGGAAATTAAAATCAGCTCTTGAACCCCTTGAGATGCCAACTGCTCGGCTTCCGCAACAATGGATTCTATGGTACGCGATCGCTGCTTTCCCCGGAGGTGCGGAATTATACAGAAGGAACAGCGGTAATCACACCCTTCTGCGACCCGCAGGTAAGCAACCCCTTCAGAAGTTGTTCGGTAGCGTGGCGTTGTTTCGTCAGCAATGTAGGTTGGTTCAGTAGAAACCTCTTGAACGCGATCGCCTGTTTCTACTCTTTGGATTACATCTACTATTTTATGGTAGTCCCCGGTTCCCACCACTGCCACTGCCTCTGGCAACTCTTCCAATAGTTGGCTTTGGAAGTGTTGAGCCATACAGCCGGTAATCACAATTTTTTGATCAGCTTCCGCCAGTTCTACCAGCGTGCGCACTGATTCTCGCCGCGCTTCTTCTATAAAACTACAGGTATTTACAATAACATAGTCAGCTAATTCTTCATTGGCATCTACCTGGTATCCTGCCTGCACCAGCAGACCCAGCATATGTTCGGTATCAATGCGATTTTTCTCGCACCCCAAGTGAGATATTGCTACAGTTGGCTTTTTGCCCATTCATTCATCATTTTATATTGTACTACGGCTTAGTCACATAACCTACTGCCCTTTACCAGAACCTTACACCATTGATTGAGCTTGGTGTGATTGAGCTTAGTGTGTAAGTGATGTGCTCAACTCCTAATCTGCTCTGCTAATCTACTAGTACTGATGTTCCATGTTGATTTCACTATCAAAACCTATACACTCATTCTAAATTAAATTTTATTAAAATATTCAAAAAAATATGAGGAAATCTAAAAATATCCCTCACAGAAAATCATGGGCTCGCGGGGATCGTGACTCCAACGGGCTCGTGTTGGTAAGCTCCCTCTATGGGGGAGCGGGGGGCTGAGCTCCTACAGGGATTAAATCGAGTAGTGCTGATCTGGGCTCTTAACCACAAGCAGCTCGAAAAGCTCAAAGTTGACAGGACAAAGGTACAATCTACTGGTACTATATATAATCCTATTTTACCCTTGACCTAGCATCAGTAGGCATCAAAAACAGATGTAGTAGTTTTAGGGCTCACCTCTGTTAACCTACCACCACTAGAAATCGTCTTCAGGAATTAAGGTGCTTGCTTTGGGGATAGCACTGACCGATACAATTGGTTTGAGCGACTGGTTTTAGCAACCGGGAGAACTAAATCCCAGGTTTCATCAAATAGAGTAAGCACCATAGCTTTACCATTAATGCCAGTGGTAGACCGATGCCAGAAAGCGATGCAGCGCGGTCTTGGGGGTTTCCCCCATGAGCGACTGCATCAAGACAAGGCATCCGACCTCTCAATTCCCAAGTTTTCTACAGGGGGCGCTGAGGCGCTCTATCTGTAGCTTTTCCTCCCCGCTCCCTGATGAGATGGGGCTTCCAAACATCCCACGATTGTGAACTTAGAGCAAATTTTCCAGACACCGAATCCGATCATAGGAGTTGTGCATTTGCTGCCACTCCCTACTTCCCCGCGCTGGGGGGGTAGCCTGCAAGCTGTGATTGACCGAGCCGAGCAAGAGGTCACCGCCTTAGGGTCTGGTGGAGTCGATGGGGTGATTGTTGAGAATTTTTTCGACGCCCCATTTACTAAAAACCAGGTCGATCCAGCAGTAGTCAGTACCATGACGATCATAGTCCAGCGACTGATGAACCTGGTTCCCATACCAATAGGGATCAATATTTTACGCAATGATGCTCATAGTGCTTTAGCAATTGCTACTTGTGTAGGGGCTAAATTTATCCGTGTTAATGTTCTGACTGGGATTATGGCAACAGACCAGGGGTTAATTGAGGGACAGGCTCATACACTCTTGCGCTACCGTCGGGCACTGGGTAGTGATGTTAAGATTCTTGCTGATGTTCTAGTCAAACATGGACAACCTTTGGAGTCACCGAATATCACCATAGCTGTACAAGAAACCATAGAGCGGGGGTTAGCTGATGGTGTGATTCTCTCTGGCTGGGGAACCGGTACTCCTACTAATCCCCAAGACCTGGTGTTAGCCTCGGCGGCGGCTAAGGGCAAACCAGTGTTTATTGGCAGTGGGGCTAATTGGGAAAATATCTCCACCCTGATGCAATATGCTGATGGGGTAATTGTCTCTAGTTCCCTCAAGCGTCGTGGACAAATTGATCAACCTATTGATCCGATTCGGGTCAGTCAATTTGTGGAAGCAGTACGCAGTAGTGTGTCTGCTAAACAAGAAGAAAAACCAATTGTTTGAAGGTTGGCCAGTTGAAGGTTGAAGGTTGGCCGGTTGAACGCGCACGCGTGGCCAATAGGCCAAGGTTATCAGGTTGAACGCGCACGCGTGGCCAATAGGCCAAGGTTGGCCGGTTGACTTTCAACAGTATGTCACCTTGGTTTCTGTCTATTGGTTGTTTGACTTGATAACGTAATAGTTAGAACTTTCAAGCAACCCCTATTCCTCATTAATCTAGATTATGAGTGTGAGTCGTCGGCGTTCTGCCCCCTGGATTTATCGTTGGTCCCGTCAGCTGATTGCTGCGATCGCTGTCGTGGGTGCCCTGTTAACTGCTTATCTGACTGTGGTTAAACTGACAGGTGGTACTGCAGTTTGCAGCGCGGGTGCAGCTAATGCTTCTAGCTGTAATGATGTCCTTTCCAGCCCTTATGCTAGTATATTTGGTCTGCCACTAACCTTGTTTGGTTTCTTGGCATACACCAGTATGGCTACATTTGCCTTGGCTCCGTTGTTAGTAAAGGGAGACCCAAAGAAGGGACTTCGCTCAAAACTAGAAAATTGGACTTGGTTACTGCTGTTAGCAGGCGCAGCAGCTATGACAGTTTTCAGTAGCTACTTGATGTACTTGCTAGCGTTTGAGATCCAAGCACTCTGTATATACTGCATCACTTCAGCATTATTTGCCATTAGCCTGCTAGTCCTAACCCTTGTGGGTCGCAGTTGGGACGATATTGGTCAAATTTTCTTTATCGGTCTGATCGTGGGCATGATCACCTTGGTGGGTACCTTAGGCGTTTATGCTAATGTTGGGGAATCCGTGGCCACATCAGCAGATAATGGTGGTCCAATTCCCACAGCCTCTGGTGCGCCAAACGCAGCTATTGGTGGCTGGAAAGTTAACACAACCTCTGGTCAATCGGAAATTGATCTGGCGCGTCATTTGACTGAAGTTGGTGCTAAGAAATACGGAGCTTACTGGTGTCCCCACTGCTATGAGCAGAAGCAACTGTTTGGAAAACAGGCATTCTCTCAAATCAATTATATAGAGTGTGCTCGTGATGGCAAAAATGCTCAGACAGAAGCCTGTATCGCTGCTGGAATTCAATCCTATCCTACTTGGCAAATTAATGGCGAATTGCTCCCTGGTGTCCGAACTCTAGAAGAATTGGCTAATGTCACTGACTATCAAGGCTCCAGGGACTTTAAGTACTATTTGCCAGGACGATCCTAATTGGGAAGTGTGGGAAGTGTGGGGAGATGGGGAGGTGGGGAGATGGGGAGATGGGGAGATGGGTGCGATTCGTTGGCTAGAAACCTTGTCCAGAAAGGGCTTGGGGGATTAGCCGCTAGCCAGATAGAGCACCACGCTCTATTTGGAACCTAGATAACTTGATAACCATGCTGGTGAGTATAAGCAAGTCCAGCCGGAGTGGAATCCTCCTGACAGCCTTACCCCTATTCATAGGAACTAACAAGCCTATGGGTAAAGCGGGGTCAAACAGCGAAGCACTAGAAGCCGAATCTGGTGTTAGTAGCAGGCAAGGACTTATGGGTACGCAAGGAAGGTACGCTCAAATCATCGTTACCATCGTATGGCGCAAAGGCTGACACGCCATAGACAAAACGTCAAAGGAGGCACTGACTTCAAGGTTCCATCTCCATGAAGTGATTCCCAAAACCACACCTCCCGGTGAACAGTACCACCCTAAAAGTCCAACCAATGGTAATCAGGAACGAAGTAACCCCTGTTTGTACTCTTGGAAAGGTCGATATCCAAGTAGGTAGTTAGCCGCAAGTCATATGGGGGCAAGATTGAGCTCAGTTGCTAACGCCTAGGGTAATGCCTAGGATATGCAGACGGACTCACGTTGTAGGAAAAGAAATAGTCGCAAGTACCAATGAATAAGTCTAAAACGATGGGATTCTCCCATACGTCGGAATGGAATAAGGTCAATTGGCGTAAGTTAAAACGAGCCTTATTTAAGTTGCAAAAACGAATATTTCGAGCCTCCCAACGTGGCGATGTTCGCGCGGTTAGACGACTACAAAAAACCTTGATGAAGTCTTGGACTGCAAAAATGATTGCGGTGCGTAGGGTCACACAAGATAACAAGGGTAAGAAGACGGCTGGGGTTGATGGGATCAAATCATTAACACCATTACAACGTCTGTCCCTAGTTAAAAACTTGAAAGTCTGCGGAAAGGCCAAACCAACTCGACGGGTTTGGATTCCCAAACCTGGCAAAGGTGAAAAACGCCCACTAGGCATCCCTACCATGTATGACCGAACATTGCAAGCTCTTGCCAAACTGGCATTAGAACCAGAATGGGAGGCACAATTTGAACCTAATTCATATGGGTTTAGACCAGGACGCTCAGGCCACGACGCCATCGAAGCAATATTCAACAGTATCAAACAAAAACCAAAATGGGTTCTAGATGCTGATATTGCCAAATGCTTCGATAAAATCAACCACGATGCACTTCTGAGAAAATTAAATACTTATCCATCCATGAAACGTTTAATACGTTCCTGGCTCAAGGCTGGTGTGATGGACAATGACACATTCTCCACTACAGATGAGGGCACACCACAGGGGGGAGTAATATCCCCTCTACTGGCAAACATAGCCCTTCACGGCATGGAAAAACGGATTAAACAATATGCCGAAACATTACCCGGAAAAAAACGGGATAACAAATCAGCGTTAAGTTTGGTTCGATATGCTGATGATTTTGTCATCATGCACAAAGACCTAACCGTGGTAGAAGAATGCCAGAAGGTCATCAACCTATGGTTGATGGATATGGGCTTGGAACTAAAACCAAGTAAGACCAGGATTACCCACACCATGGATGGATTTGACTTTCTTGGATTCAATGTCCGTCAATATCAGGTTGGTAAAAACCAGTCAAAACAAGGTTTTAAGACCATCATCAAACCATCTAAACAGAAAATCCACAAGCATTATGAGCAGCTTTCCTCTGTTATTGATAGATATAAAGCTGCTCCACAGAAGGCTCTAATCAGCCGACTCAAACCCATTATAACAGGTTGGTGTAATTATTACAGCACAGTCTGTAGCAAAGAAACCTTGGCCTATGGCCACGCTACGCGAACAACGACCTGGGGAATATGTTATGGAATAAACTCCAACGGTGGGGGTACAGAAGGCATCCAAAGAAATCAAAAACCTGGGTAAACCAGAAATATTGGGGAACCATCTCAAACGACAACTGGGTATTCATGGCACAGGAAGATAACTATCTACCGAAACATGCTTTGACACCAATTGTTAGACATGTCAAAGTCAAAGAATCCAGAAGTCCTTACGATGGAGACCTAATCTATTGGAGTACCAGAATGGGCAAGCATCCTGTTTTGACCAATCAAAAGGCCAGACTTTTAAAAAGGCAAAAAGGGAAGTGCTCCCACTGTGGTCTTACCTTTAGGGACGAAGATTTATTGGAAAAACATCACATTATACCGCGCTCCATTGGTGGAAATAACACAGACGACAATCTGGAACTACTTCACCTACATTGCCACGATGTCAGACACGGTTCTACCGTAAAAACCAGTCATGAGCTTGATGCCCATCCCTGGTAGAGGTACCAATGTCAATGGTTCTTACAACGAGGAGCCGGATGAAGCGAAAGTTTCACGTCCGGTTCTGAAGACGAGTCAGTGGGGTGACTCACTGACTTAGTTTAATGGAGATGGGGAGATGGGGAGATGGGGAGATGGGGAGATTTTTATTAAGGGTAATTATCGGTTCTCATATTAATAAGGTAAACAAGATTTTTTCCCTGTTCCCGATTCCCGATTCCCGATTCCCGATTCCCGATTCCCGATTCCCAATTCCCGATTCCCGATTCCCTTGGATAATTCACGAAATCTCAATGTTGTAGTCATTGGTGGTGGAGCCGCTGGTTTTTTTGGGGCAATTACCTGTGCCACTACTCATCCCCATACCAATGTCACTCTCCTAGAAGCCTCACGCCATCCATTATCGAAGGTGCGCATCTCTGGTGGTGGACGGTGTAATGTTACTCATGCTTGCTTTGACCCAGCCCAGTTGGTGCAAGCTTACCCCAGGGGAAGCAAAGCATTGCGAGGGGCTTACACCCGTTTTCAACCCAAGGATACCATTGCTTGGTTTGGTGCTCACGGTGTTGATCTGAAAACTGAAGCGGATGGCAGGATGTTTCCGATTACTGACACTTCCGAAACTATTGTTGATTGTCTCTTACAAGTAGCTAAGAGGGCAGGGGTAAAGATTCGCACCAGTAATCCGGTTAAGTCGATCTCTCGGCAATCTTCCCAACACCCAACTCCTGACACGCCACACCAGACCCCAGGAGGATTTGAAATTGGGTTGAGGAATGGTGAGATTATAAAATGCGATCGCGTTTTGGTTGCTACTGGTAGCAATCCCCTAGGCTACCGTTGGGCAAAAGCCTTAGGTCATACCATCGAAACCCGGGTTCCCTCTCTATTCACTTTTAATATCCCAGACTCCCGTTTACAGGATTTAGCTGGGGTGAGTGTTAAACAGGTGTGCCTCAAATTACCCGATGCTGGTAAAACGTTGAAGGAACAAACGGGACCATTGCTAATTACCCACTGGGGTTTAAGTGGTCCAGTGGTACTCAAGCTTTCTGCTTGGGGGGCTAGAGTATTGCATGAACACCATTATCAAATGCCCTTGTTGGTGAATTGGCTTCCTGAGTATAATCCAGACCGATTGCGCAAATTACTCCTTGATGTTAAATCCCAGTTACCTCGACGCTTCATTACTACTAGTTGTCCCATTCCTATCCCAAAGCGCCTTTGGGTGAGCTTAGTTACTAGTGTGGGAGTGGGAGCACAAAACCGTTGGGCTGAGTTATCGAAAAAAACCGTACATCAGTTAGTTCAAGAACTGACTCAAGGACGCTATTTGATTCAAGGTAAAGGGGTTTTTAAGGAAGAGTTTGTTACTTGTGGTGGTGTTAGTCTCAAAGAGGTGAATTTCAAGACTATGGAAAGCCGCCAATGTCCAGGTCTTTACTTTGCTGGGGAAATTCTCGATATTGATGGAATTACCGGGGGATTTAATTTTCAGAGTGCTTGGACAACGGGTTGGTTAGGAGGTCAAGGTATTGGAAATAGTTAGTGTTGTGGGAATTGATAATTTGTCTTTTATTTGTCCATTAATTGTGATATTATTTGCGTCCTTAGTTAGAGTTCAAAATCCCAACGTACCAGTAAGCCATTTCAGAGTTTTGTAAGTCAACCAGGGCTTTCCCCAGTTCAACCCCTTGTTGTCGATCCCTGTCTAAAAAATCATCCATCTTGGCTGTTTGGGCTTCAGGAGATAGGGTTCGCCAGTCATGCTCAATCCAGGTTAGCTTGAAGGTTTTACGTACAACTTGCACCGGCTGCTTACGGTTTCTCCAAACAAATAAGGTGCGCAAAACTGGGTGTCTTTCTACCAGTCTCACCCAAGCCTGTTCAAAGAACTTCGGATTCAGCTTGCCGTGAATCGTCAACTTAAATTGGTCGAAATATACCCGATGTTCCGGGTGATACAATGTCTGAAATAATATCCCTTTTTGCGTTGAGTAAAGGGGATACATTGCTTCAATATCTTTAGTTTTATTTTGGGCAACAACCATTTTTTATATTGAGAATTTTTATGTTAAAGTCTTAAGAAATAAGGGAACAGGGAATGGGGAATAGGGAACAGGCAAGAGGCAACACTAGGGAATCTCCGTGCCTTTAGGTCGGGGAAGATGTTAAATGAGAGTATGAACTGCCTGCTCAATTCGATCCAATGCCTCTTCAATCTTGCTGAATGAGTTTGCGTAGGACAGGCGTAAATATCCCTGACCTTGATTGCCAAAAGAAGAACCAGGTAACACTACCACCCCAGCCTCAGTCATCAAATAATCTGCTATGGCTTGATCATCTAACGGTAACTGGGAGACATTTGGAAATGCATAGAATGCCCCTCTTGGCATTTGACAACTGATACCAGCTATTTGGTTGATCCTGGTGACAATCATATCTCGACGCCGATGAAATTCCATCACCATCTTCTCAACAAAGGTTTGGTCTCCTTCCAGGGCAGTCACCCCTGCCAATTGAGTAAACGAACAGGTACAGGAATTGGTATTGATCATGAGTTGAGTTAGCTTTTCACTGATTTCTGGAGATGCAACGGCATAGCCCAAACGCCAGCCAGTCATAGCATAGGTTTTAGAAAAACCATCTAGTAAAATAGTGCGCTCCTCCATGCCTGGCAAACTTGCAATACTAGTATGGGTCTGGTCGTAGAGAATATGAGAATAGATTTCGTCTGCGAGAATGTAGAAGTCGTATTGCTGAGCAAGGGTAGCAATTTCAGCTAGATCCTCAGACGTCAGCACTCCCCCAGTTGGGTTTTGAGGAGAGTTGAGGATCAATAACTTGGTACAATCGTTGACTAGGGTTTTCAAATCCTCAATTTGGATGCGAAAGTTCACGACTTCTCGCAAAGGTAGCGGAACAGGTTTAGCTCCGACAAAGTCAATAACTGATTTGTAAATGGGAAACCCTGGATTTGGGTAAATGACCTCATCTTGGGGATCAACCAGAGCCAGAATAGTCAAGAATATTACGGGTTTTGCCCCTGGCATTATGACAACCCGATCGGGTTCGACTGACAAATGCCGGGTTTTGGAAATGTGGCGTGCGATCGCTGACTTCAGTTCTGGTAGTCCTGCTGCAGGACCATAACCCGTGTGGCCCGCTTGCATGGCTTGGTAGGCTGCCTTACAAATGTGAGGAGGAGTAGGAAAATCTGGCTGTCCAATCTCCATATGAATTATATCTCGTCCTTGGGCCTCCAATTGTTTGGCTTTGGCGAGATATTCAAAGGCAGCTTCAGTGCCTAACCGTTCCATTCGGAGCGCAAAAGTTCTCATGGTCTTGATGTAATCGTTTATTCACTTTTCCAGTGCAGTGCGCTTGAGTTATAGTGTGGTAGTGTAGGTTATCCTGTGCCCCTCCCACTGTTTTTGTACTTGATGTGTTCAGTACTGTAACATACAATGCCAGCCACCAAGCCTCTCTCGTTACCACTCCGGATGCGCGGAATTCCCCATCTGTAGCTTAGGTCATATCTCAATTTCCTCAGTGTTTTTAACTGCTGCAAGGTCCACTGCATCTCGACCAAACCATAGCACTAGATCGATGTGTTTAGCCCACCCAGCTACCGTTGGATATTCAAAGAGGCTTTGGATTGGCAGTTCAATCTGCAAAGTTTGACGGAGCTTTGAAATGACCCGAGTAGCAAGGAGAGAATGACCACCCAATTCAAAGAAGTTGTCGTGAATACTGATGCGATCGCATTTCATGACTTCAGACCAGATTTTAACAATCCTGTACTCAGTTTCAGTTTGGGGTGCAGTAAACTCAAGCCTGTGAGGGAGTTGAGAAAAGTCAGGAATCGGCAGAGATCGACGATCTACCTTGCCATTTAGGGTTAAAGGCAAGGTTCTTAATTGTACAAAGGCGGAGGGGATCATATAATCTGGTAGCCTCTGCTTGAGAAACTGTTGGAGTTGATTAGGGAGAATTTGCTTATCTGCCTCAACTACAAAGTAAGCGACTAACCGCTTATCTCCTGGATTATCTTCTCGGGCTAACACAACGACTGCCTGTAAATCAGGATGCTCACCGAGCACTGTTTCGATCTCTCCTAACTCAATGCGGAAACCCCGAATCTTAACTTGATGATCAATCCGTCCTATAAATTCGAGATTTCCATCTGAACGGTAGCGGCAAAGATCACCAGTTTTGTAGAGGCGACCCAAAGCAGGATGGCAGATAAATCGTTCTGCTGTCAGATTAGGACGGTTAAAGTACTCGCGTGCTAAACCATCGCCACCAATATAAAGCTCTCCCGAAACTCCTATAGGAACTGGATGATAGCTGTCATCCAACAGATAAACCTGAGTATTTGAAATCGCACAACCGATTGGAACCGACGTGCCAATGGCTTCAAGATTTCGGATTGGGTAACAGCAGGTAAAAGTTGTATTCTCCGTCGGACCATAACCATTAATTACAAGGGTATTCGGTAAGGCTCGAACTGCTTTCTTGACATGGGTAACTGACAGAACGTCTCCCCCCGCCAGAAGTTGTCGAACTGAGGTGAAAGACTCCAAATGCTCTTCTACCATCTGATGGAAGAGTCCAGAGGTGAGCCAAACTACAGTGATTTGGTGATGTGATAGCAGATGTGCGATCTCTGCCAGAGATGGACGAGCAGCAGGAGCTAGGACTAATTTTGCTCCATTGAGCAAAGCCCCCCAAACTTCGAAGGTGGCCGCATCAAAGGCAATGGAAGCTAGTTGTAGGCATGTGTCGTCTGAGCAAATTGTCACATAGTTAGGATCGATCGCCAAACGTATCACTGCTTGATGGGGAATACTAACTCCTTTGGGTTGACCCGTAGAGCCAGAAGTATAGATTACATAGGCTAGACTCTCTCTTGTCACCAATTGCGGCTCTGACGAGCTATCAGACTGCACTTCATAAGATTGCAATCCATTGGATTGTGTCAAATCAATCTCATCGAGACAAATCAGGACACACTGCTCATAATTGGCTAATCGGGAGCGCAAAGTCGTTTGCGTAATTAATACGGGAATTTGCGTTTCATTTAAGATGAAAGCCAAGCGCTCCGAAGGATAGTTGGAATCAAGGGGAACGTAGGCTCCTCCAGCTTTGAGAGTTCCTAGCATGGCAACAATCAACTCTGGTGATCGTTCCAGGCAAAGGCCGACCAATACTTCTCGTTCTACACCCAAGGTCTGCAAATAAGTGGCAAGCTGATTTGCACGGCGATCCAGTTCTCGATAAGAGAGCTGTTGTTCTCCAAACACTAAGGCAACCGCATCTGGTGTACGTTCTACTTGTTGTTCAAATAGATGGTGTATGGAGGAATCACCGGGATAATCTCTATGGGCTTGGCTCCATTGTGCCAGTAATTGCTGCTGTTCTGCTTCGGTTAGCAGGGGTAACTCAGAAATTAATTGATCTGGATTGGCAACAATCCCTTTAAGCAAGGTTTGAAAGTGGTGATGCAATCGTTGAATTGTGTTAGATGTGAATAAATCACTGTTATACTCCCAAACCCCTTGCAACCCTTGAGAAGCTTCCCGCATTGACAAAATCAAATCAAATTTTGCAGTGGTCCGTTCTACCCTTCGTGGACTCACAGTTACGCCTGGAAAACTCAAGGCATGGGATGGGATGCTATTTTGCAATACAAACATGACCTGAACCAGGGGATGATAGCTCAGGTTGCGATCTGGATTTAATTCCTCTACTAACTTCTCAAACGGGAGATCCTGATGGGCATAAGCATTTAAGGCAACTTGGCGAGTTCGTTGCAACAATTCTAAGAAGCTTGGATTCCCTTCAAGGTTGTTACGCAACACCAATGTATTGACAAAGAACCCAATGAGAGGCTCAATTTCCTGACGATTACGATTGGCGATTGGCGACCCAACAACGATGTCAGTTGAGTTGCTGTAACGACAGAGTAAGATTGAAAACGCGCTCAGAAGTGATATGAAGAGGGTAGTGCCAGATTGTTGACTGAGAAGTTGTAATTTTTGGGTTAAGTGAGCATCTAAATCAAATTCAATCGTGCTACCCCGAAAAACTTGTTTTGCTGGACGTGGGTAGTCGGTTGGTAAATCTAGCAGGGGTGGACTGTCTGCAAGTTGGTTTCGCCAGTAGTCGAGTAAGGTCTCCAGAACTTGTCCTTGTAACCATTGATGCTGCCAATAGGCAAAATCTGCATATTGAATGGGCAAGGGTGCCAGCGGTAAAGGTTCCGATTGACAAAAAGCAGTATAGAGTTCGGAGAGTTCTTGCTGAAAGATGCCCAGTGACCAATCATCGGCAACGATGTGATGGATTGTAATCACAAGCACATGGACTGTTGTACTGCATTTCAAAAGCTTGCAACGAACAAGCGTATCTTGGGCAAGGACAAACGGTGTTTGAGCCTCAGCATTAATCAAAATCTGAATCTGAGATTCTAGTTCTGTTGGGGGAAGCGATTGTAAGTCGATTAGGGGAACCTGAACTGTAACGTCAAGTTGAATTTTTTGATATGGAGCAGCATTATCGCTCGGAAAAATGGTCCGTAGCCCTTCGTGGCGCTGCACAATTGTTTGAAGACTTTGGGTCAGTACTGATAGATTTAAGTCTCCTTCCAGTTGCCAGACATTTGAAATATTATAAGTTGAACTAGGTCCTTCTAATTGATCAAGAAACCAAAGACGTTGCTGAGCAAAAGATAAAGGAACCTTGGTGTCTTTGGGAACTGAACTAATGGTTGTCAGTTTAATTGAGTCTGTTGGCTGGATAGTGTCGATCGACTGGGCTAATTCCATCAAAGTGGGATAAGCAAACACTTGAGCCAGAGGTAATTCAATGAAGAATACGTCCCTGATCCGAGAAATCACCTGCGTTGCAAGCAGGGAATGTCCACCCAATTCAAAGAAGTTATCGTCAAGGCTAATCTGAGTAAGATTGAGAATGTCACACCAAATCTTGGCAAGCTTCACTTCGGTCTCTGTACGGGGAGCAATCAATTCTCGGTTTTCAAACTGCGCTTCTTGTTGTGCAAGCAGCACCTTACGATCGACTTTGCCATTCGGAGTTAGGGGAAGATCTTCCAGAATCACAAACTTGGATGGCACCACATAGCGAGATACTTGGGCTTGGAGATATGTCTTGAGTTGATGGATCAGCTCTGAGTTTGACTCAGCAACGGTAAGACTATCTATCTTCACAGACTTGCCAGATCTTACCGTTTGGAGGGCGATTTCAATTTGCTCCCAATTGTTATCCTCACGAGACAGGGATGTTGGTTCGAGGGTTAAATAAGCAACTAAATAAGGTTCATTCAGGTTCGTTTTCAGATCTAAAACAGCAGCTTCCCTAACGGTGGGATGTTGAGAGAGAATTGCTTCAATTTCGTCTATTTCAACTCGAACACCATTAATCTTAACTTGACGATCTACACGCCCCAACATTTCAAAAACCCCATCGCTCCGACATCGCCCCAAATCTCCAGTTTTGTAGAGGTAGAATGGAACAGTCTGGTCAAGTTCTTGTTCACTATTGCCGGACTTATGATTAATCAAGGGATTAACGATAAACCTTTCATCATTCAGTTCTGGGCGTTTAAAGTATCCCTGAGATACCGCTGGTCCTCCCACGTAGATTTCCCCGCAAGTTCCAGGCGCTACAGGGGTTAAATTATCATCAAGGATGTAGAGTTTCATCCCTGGTAATGGCTGACCGATCGGCATCACAGCGCCAGGTTCTCCGGATTGGTAAAAACAAAAGGCAACCGAACCTGTTGCCTCTGCTTGACCATATAGATTCAACGTCGCAGCAGGATGCTGTAACCTCTCTTGCCAGATCTGAGGAATATATTGGGGGACAGGTTCCCCATGACCGTTAACAAATCGTAGAGTGTTGGTCAGAAGTTTCTGGCGCGTATCAGGAGGCAAATGCTGTAGGGTTGAATTTAGAATTCGCCAATAGGATGGCACCATATCCATTAAGGTAACCTGCTGATCCTTTGCCAGTTGTAGCACTTTGAGCGGGATTTGACGTTCTTCCGAGGTCGCGATAACAACAGTTGCCCCATGTGATAGGGGTGACAATAACTGACGGGCAGATGTGGCAAAGCAGATGGAGGCAAGGTGCAAATAAATATCAGTGGATTGCAGAGCCATGGGCTGAACGATCGACCAACAGTAATGTGCCAGATTCCGATGGCTGATCATTACGCCTTTGGGTTTGCCCGTTGAACCAGAGGTGTAAATAATATAAGCGAGGCGATCGAGGGGGTTGATTTCAGGAGAAGATTTGGCTCGCTTGTCCCAGCTCAGTTTATCGCGGCCTTCACTGCACTGATCTACAGAAGGAGGATCTTCCACCTTCGACGGGGAAAGATCCTTGGCCGTCACTGGCGCAGAAATCGCTGTCGAGACAGATGGTTTTAATTTCGATGAGATTACTGAAGCAAGGGACAAACGACCGTCGGTCTCGACCTTTAACGTGATCACCTGTGCAATTGTTGATAGTTTTGGTAAATCCTGACACAACTGAGGTTCAGTTAAGACTATCGCTGCTTCAGTCTCTGCCAGCATAAATTCGAGACGCTGCTTGGGATATTGACTATCAAGTGGAACATAGGCACAACCCGCTTTCCAAATTCCCAATAAACCAACAATCATAGCCAACGATCGATCCATATACAGCCCGATCAATCCTCCGGATTCAATCTCTAAATGCTGCAAATGCTCAGCAACTTGATCGGCAAGCTGATTGAGTATGCGATAGGTCAGGGTCTGACCTCCACAAATTACAGCAGTTTTGTTAGGTATATTGTGGGCATAAGCATCTATCAGTTGATAGATACATTGGTTTCTTTGTTCAGGCAACACTTGATGTTTCAGATTCATCAGTAAGTTTTCCTCACCAGGTTCTTGCTTTGGAGTTGAAAGAGTGGCAATGGGGGGGGTGATCATAACTAAAGAACCGATTGGTAGGTTAAGGGTAGAGGGTCACCGATAAGTAGGTGGGCATAAATAAACGTTAAAACTCAAAATCCGAAAATGAAGCTGGAATCCTCTATTCATAGGGGTTTCATGATTTTGAATTTCCATCGCTATTTTACACTTAATTACGCCCACCTACTTAGCAAAAATCACGATTGCAGTGAGATCATGAAGGTTTTTGGGATCGATTCACTAAATCAACCAATTCATGATCAAATAGCATTCGCTTATTCTGAATTGTCCCTTCACGAATCTGGGGCAACAGTTTGAGAGCAGCTTCATCAGTCAACGGTATGCCCAACCCAGCAAATTTATGCTGGACGGCACGTTTGCCAGAATGTTTATTGATACCTAAACGTCGAGCAGTGTTAGTTTTGCCAACAAATTCAGGGCTTATCAGCTCGTAATTTGCAGGGCTTTTCAACACACCATCTACATGAATACCTGAGGAATGAGACCAAATATTGGGACCTACTACTGGTGCATTAATCGGGATCGGGCGACTACTTGCTTGCGAGACATAATCACAAACGCTGGAGAGTCTCGATTCCTGTACAGATAGATTTATATTTAGCCCAACTTTCAATGCACCCACTAATGTAGCCAAATCAGTGTTACCAGCTCGCTCACCAATTCCATTCACTGTAGTGGTTAAATAGAGCTTCCGGCTTGGTCGTTCTTTTTGGGCCTCATACCAGAGATCAAATGCTTTGATCGCAGCCACACAGTTGGCAACCGCCATACCCAGATCGTTATGGGCATGGAGTTCCACATCGATTTCCGAGTTATTGAGAATATCCGTTATGATATCGAAGATCATGAAGGGATCAGTGCGACCTACGGTATCGCAGAGCCGTACTCGATCTGCACCTGTTTCTTCTGACATCTGGATCATCTCAAATAAAAATGAGCGATCAGCATTAAAAGCATCCTGAAAGTCAGAAACAGCGTATAAGCCGTTCTCCTTGATGAAAGCTAATGCACTCCGTTGAGCTTGTAAGATTTTGTCCGGTGTAGATCTCAGGATGCTATCAATCATATAAGGGGTAATCGGAGTAGAAGAGCAGCAGCCATCTAGGCCCAACTTAACTGACCAGGATAGTTCTTCACGCAATGGCCGATGCCAGCCTAACACCCGTGCTGAGATACGCCCATTGGTTTTACGGGAAATCAGCTCTTGCAGGTAGGTCCTTTCACTTCCTTCTTGAGCTGGAAATCCAGCTTCCAACTCCTGAATGTCTAGTGCATCAAGTTGTCTAGCAATTTCCAACTTTTCCTCATTGCTGAAGACAATGCCAAATGTCTGTTCACCATCACGGAGGGTAGTATCTGAAATTATGATTGAATCTTTCAGGTCATTACTTTTCATTAATTGATTCATGGTTTTTTCCAGAGAGATCTTGAAAAAGGTGTTACAATGTACGTTTTTCGATTGTTCAATTAGAAAAGGTTAATAGGATGTAAGAGTAGTTCACACGTTACCTTAACCTTGAGGGTATAAATTATTACTTTTCAAATGATTACAGAATTTTACCACGGCTTCAAGGCGAAAAAATTCTGCTTCAGAAACAGGTGAATGATATCCTATAAGGATTGCTTGGCTAGACGCCTACTTCCCCCACTTCGCAATTACGATGTTAGATTTACTGCAATCATCTCGAATTCAGTTTCTATGGCGAGGGTGTCAGAATGTCGCTGGGATAACTTTAAGATTGGTAGTGATCTGTTTTCTAGTGCAAACCGCGATCGCCTGGAGTGACCTTGCCTACATTAGGACATTGGCCGAAGAAATTCTCATAACTCTTAGCCACGAGATCTCCCTTAATCCGTGGTTTTATGGGATTGTCTCAATGATTCTACTGATCGAAATCTGGTTACCCGCACGTCAGCAGGCTCGGCTGTCCGTTGGTTTCTGTCAAGACTCCTTGTGGTTGCTAGGTGACCTTGTCGAAACGATTCTTTTTCTGAAGCCTTGCATCTCCGTTCTTTACGCTTTGAGCAATCGTGTCGGTTTCCCTATCTTTGATAGCGCAACAATACTTCCTCCACCAATCATGTTAGTGCTCGGCTTTCTGCTTAGCGACTTTCTAATTTGGTTTGGACATATTCTACGCCACCATATCCCAGCCTTTTGGTATTTTCATGCTGTCCATCACTCCCAAACCGAACTGAACCTCTTGAGTGGTCTACGCTTTCATATCGTTGATAAAGCAATTGCTTATATCATTGTTGCTTTACCCATGATCGCGCTTGGGATTTCTGCGCCTTCTATCATTCTATTTAAAGTGTTGCAAAAGTGGTATTTACGTATCTATCATGCCAATCTCAAACTCAATTATGGTTGGTTGAAGCATATCATGATTACCCCTCAGTCTCATCGCATTCATCATTCAATTGAAGCACAACATCGCGATCGCAATTTTGGCTCAATTTTAATTATCTGGGATTACTTATTTGGAACTCAATACTGCCAATATGACGAATACCCAGCAACTGGCATCGACGATCCGAATTTTCCCCTTGAAAGCAGTCGCCAGCCGCACCATCTTCTGATCAACTTTATTCATCAAAACCTCTACCCATTTCAGCAACTTTCGAAATTCTCAATTAATCACGATAGGTTTACAGGTTGGTTCAAAAACTTGTTTGTTATTCAACCTCAGAAATAACATCAGATGAATCATCTCCAATTACATCAGGTAGCTCATCCTCAAGGTATCTCAACCGAGGTAAAAAATAAGCGATGCAAGTCATGGTAAGCGTTAAGATTCCCATGCAAATATAAAGCAAACCAATACCTCGGCCAGGACCTACCCCGATCGCTTGACCAATCAGTCTAGCACCTGGGTTATCTCCACTCATAAAGCGTTCAAAGTAATGATCAGCAAGGAAGCCAGCAAGAAGAAAAGAAATAGGGATTCCAGAGCGAGCAACTGATCTTAATAACGCTAAAACCCGCCCTAGTAATTCAGGGGCTACTTTACGTTGAAAGATACTAATAATGGAGCTGTTAATTAAGGGGACAGGTAGAAGCAAACAAAAACTTGAGATCGTAACTAACCAAATTGAGGGACGAATACCTTCAAGCAGAATGGATAAGCCGATTAAAGCCATGCCAATCAGAATGGTGCGCATTTGATTTTGCTTACCTCCTCTGCTCATTGCCACTAGACCTCCTGCAACCATACCAACATTTGAGCAGGACACAACTAGGCCAAAACCGATCACTGATGCGAAAGAAAGAATGAGGGGAGCCTCTAAAACAGCATGGGCTCCTATCAAAAAGTTACAGACTGTTAGTAGAAAAGTAAGCCATAGAAGACCTGATCGTTCTTTACAGTAATTCCAGCCAAGGGCTAAACTCTGCATAAATGACTCATGCTCAGTCTGCTGCTCAGTTTCAGCGGCAATCTCAGGGAATTTGACGATTAAGAGAGATACTAGGGCAAAGGCCAGGGTAATGAAATCGATAGCCACAATGCCTTCAAACTGAACGATCCCTAATAAAGCTGCAGCTAGTGCAGGTCCTATCAACTTGGATATGGCTTGACTCGTTTGCATCATACTGTTAGCACGAATTAGCTTATCTTTAGGGACAAGCAAACTGGTTGCAGCAAGATAGGCTAATTCTTGAAAGGTGCTAAAGCTAGATCGCAATATATTAGTCAGGCAAATATGCCAAAGTTCTAAATGACCTGTTACGTACAACCAAGCTACTATCAAGGTAGACAAGCCAGCACAGAAATCACTGATTATCATTGTCCATCGGCGATTCCAGCGATCGATATAAACTCCAGCAATGGGACTGATGAGAATAGTAGGCAGCAAAGTAGATAAAATAGGCAATGAAAACAGGGTGACAGAATCCGTGTGTGAATAAACCCAGATGCTGATGGCAAAACTGGTAAGCCTGGAGCCAAGTAGAGAAACGACCTGGCTGAGCCAGATGAAGCTGAAGATTTCCATACCCTCTAGGGCAGTAAATTGCTTCGTGAAAGCGTTAATGATGGGAAAGCTGCTACCATTAATGCGTGATTGCTTTATATCAGTCATTTGATTTATCAGTACATCACTGCCCGAACAATTTGCAGTTTTTCTAAGCAAGAGAGATAGAAAAAGGAAGATTCTTTTACTGTGACAAACCCTACCTGGCAAATTTGAAATAGTTCTCACAACCTTGCCGGAGCATCAAGGTAATTCTCTTGAATTAGAAAAGATAGAAAGAGGTTGAGATATGCCTGGTTGATGGATTCCAACTGAATATTACTTTGAGCTAAACCATTAGTCAAATTTTGATAGTCAAATCTCAGCACCTTGCCTGTATAAGGAGGATTATAGGGTGAGAACGCAGGAAATAACGAATATAGACTGTTATTACTCGCTTGAGAAATTTCTAGTTGTGTAAATTGAGTTCGCCACTCTGAATAGGGGATAGCTTCTAAAGGATAGCCAAAAGCCTTGATCCACTCAAACAATGTTTGTAGATTTACGGTTTCAGGATTATTGATATGGAAAACTTTACCCAGCTGACCTTTCAAAGATAGATGAACAATTGCTTTACTTACGTAATCTACAGGAGTCAATCGGTCTACCATCTGATCACTGTCGGGATATTTGCCAAACTGGATACAACCTCTCAGGAAAATGCAAAGGAAGTCCTGCATGTTCATGATGCCTGTCTGGCAATGGCTAAAGACTCTCCCTAGTCGGTAAATTGAAGTGGGTAATCCACGATTTCGTGCCGCCATAACAAGTTTTTCTGCTACCCACTTGCTCTGGCTGTATCCTCCTTTGAGTCCTTTGCCATGAATCAGGGGATCATCCTCAAAAATAAGGTTTTGTCCAGAATAACTTCCGGCAGAAAAAACTCCAAGGGTTGAAATATGGTGCAGCGGTTTGACTCGACTGGCACATGCTAGCTTTATAATCTCCTGGGTTCCTGCAACATTTACCGGACTTAAAAAAGAGTATGGATACATGCTATTGACCCAGGCTCCAGAGTGATAAATAGATTCAACCTGATGACTGAGCTGTTCGTACTCTGATTCCTCAAGACCAAACTTAGGCAGTGAGAGATCTCCCTTAATCACAACCACTCGCGATTGATAGGTTTCATGCCAAAGACCAAAAGATTTCAGGAGCTTGTGCAGGCGCTGCCAACCCTGAAGGGGATCGCCAGTCCGCATGAGACAGTAAATCTTGGCTGAAGTTTGTTTGAGTAATTCATGCAGGAGAAAAATACCGACAAAACCTGTTGCTCCTGTTAAAAGAATGTGATCTGGGTTGCGAGAAATTTGTGCCTTAGCAGGCTTGATGTTTGGATCTAAAATGGCTTCAGCTTCTAAATCAACAAAAGATGTGCCAAGTTTTGAAATATCCTGATCGCTATTTCGAATCCGATCTATAGCTTGAGCCAGCTCTAACAGTGTTTTGGAGGTAAATAAGAGTTGAACGGGTAGACTAATTTGCAAAGCTTCTTGTAGGCGAGAAATAACCTTAACAGCTAGCAAAGAATGTCCCCCAAGGTTAAAGAAGTTGTCATAAAGACCAATCTGGTCCACTCCTAAAACATCGGCCCAAACCATTACTAAGAGTTGCTGGGTGGAGGTGGAAGCAGGGACAAAAGTTGTCTGTCGCTGCAAATCAGAAACGTTGGGCGCAGGCAGTGCTTTACGATCTATTTTGCCATTGGGCATTAAGGGTAATTCTGCCAGTGACACAAACGAACTGGGCAACATATAAGCTGGTAAGCTTTGCTGCAAATATTGCCGCAAGACTGGTGGATCTACATGAACGTTATCCTTCGCTACCACATAGGCAATCAGTTGCCGATCTCTAGTCTCAGATTCACGAGCGATGGTGACAGCCTGACTAATATCTGGATGTTGGCTTAAGACGGTTGTAATTTCACCTAACTCAATGCGGAAACCACGAATTTTAACCTGTTGGTCCAAGCGACCCAGGTATTCAATGGAACCATCAGGCAAGTAACGGGCTAGGTCACCAGTTTGGTACAATCGCCCAGCACCAAAGGGATTAGCAATAAACTTTGTGGCAGTCAACTCTGGACGATTTAAATAGCCACGGGCTAACCCTGCCCCTCCAATATACAACTCGCCAGGAATTCCTATCGGAACAGGTTGTAGATGACTATCCAACAGATAAACCTGCGTATTCACAATAGGGCGACCAATAGTACCAGCACTATGAGCGGACTGTAAACGACAGATCGTAGCATCTACAGTACATTCTGTTGGACCGTAGAGATTAAAGCAGTGAATTGTCTCGCAGCTTTGAACCGCTAGCCAAGTGGAGGAGGCAATCGGTTCTCCACCTACTAAGATGGCTCTCAGGGGTACTTCATCTGTGCTAAGGAGACCTGCTTCTATCAACCAGGTGAATTGCATGGGTGTACAGTCAAAAACATCAATCTGATATTGCTTGAGATAGTGCAGTAGAGTTGAGCCGCTGTATCGATCGCTTTCTGGAACAATGACTAGGGTGTGCCCATGTAAAAGTTGAAGAATCTGCTTAACCGATGTGTCGAAGGCATATGAACCATTAATACTAATGCAAAGGTTCTCCTTACTATGAGTCAGAGAACTGTAAACAGCGTGCAATAATCCCTGATCCAGGTTCAGTACAGAATGATGAGTGATCGCTACGCCTTTGGGTTGTCCAGTAGACCCTGATGTATAGATGACATAAGCAAGGTTAGTAGGATGGACCTTACTGTGAACTGTATCAGTGCTGTATTTAGCAAAAACGTCATCTTCTACATCCAAGCAGATGATTTGAGGTCGGTGAAGCGGTAATTCCTTTAGCAAACATTGTTGAGTGAGGAGCAGCCCAATCTCTGAATCTTCCATCATGTAAGCAATTCGATCACTCGGATAGGTGGGGTCTAAGGGAACATATGCCCCTCCTGCTTTAAGAATACCTAGCACGCCCACCACCATCTCTAGGGAACGCTCAACACAAATACCAACTAATACTTCGGGGCCTACACCTTGCTGCTGTAAGTAATGAGCCAACTGATTAGATCGCTCATTCAGTTCCCGGTAAGTTAGTTTCTGCCCTTCGAATATTACAGCAATGGCATCAGATGTGCGCTCAACCTGAGCTTCGAATAATTGATGAATACATTGATCATGAGGATAATCTTTCTGAGTTTGATTCCAGGCAACTAACAGTTGCTGTTCAGCCTGAGTCAGGAGGGGAAGTTCTGCAATTCCTTGAGTACTATCAACAACAATGGCTTGTAAGAGAGTCTGAAAGTGGCCCAACATCCGTCGAATTGTTTCAGCCTTAAATAAACCAATATTGTAAGTACACCGTCCTGCCAAACCTTCAGGATTCTCAAAAAGATCAAGTTCAAAATCAAACTCACGAATGGTCTTCAGTTCTACGCCTAGACGTTCTACTTTCAAATCAAAGAGTTCTAATTTATCACCCAGGGCATTCTGCAAAGCAAACATGACCTGAACGATAGGATGATGATTGAGGTGACGTTCTGGTTGTAAGGTTTCCACCAGTTTTTCAAAAGGCAAATCTTGGTGAAGATAAGCCTCCAAGGTTGTTTGTCTGACCTGAGCCAATAACGCCTCAAAGCTAGGATTGTTAGACAGATCAGAGCGCAGTACCAGGGTGTTGACAAAAAAGCCCAGCAACGATTCAACTTCAACCTGTTTGCGGTTGGCGATTGGCGATCCAACCACAATATCTGATTTTCTGGTGTAGCGCGAGAGCAACACTTGAAACGCTGCCAGTAAGGTCATAAACAGGGTGACACCTGCTTTTTGGCTTAGGGTCTTCAGTTGTTGCGTCAGGCTAGAATCCAGCCAGAACCACTCTATTCCTCCCTCAAAGGTAGCTACCTCTGGGCGAGGATGATCTGTGGGGAATTCTAACAGGGGAGGAGCACCATCAAGTTTCTGTTTCCAATAGTCTAGATGGCTTGTCAGGGCTTGACCTGCTAACCATTGCCGTTGCCATTGGGCAAAGTCGGCGTATTGGATTGTTAATGGAAAGAGTGGAGAGGTCTCTCCTTGACAAAAGGCTTGATAAAGTTGAGATAGTTCCTGAATGAATACCCCTAATGACCACCCGTCTGAGACAATGTGGTGTATGGTTACTAGCAATACATGGGTAGTGGGGGACAGACACAGTAACTTGGCACGAATCAGTTGATCTTGACTAATATCAAAGGGCTGGTGGCTTTCTGCTTGAATTTGATCTTTAACTTGGCGTTCTTGGTGTTCGCTGTGTAATTCAATCACTGGCAAGGTAAAGATTCCAGCCTCATTAATATACTGGTAAGGTGTACCCGTATCATCAGCTTTAAAGGTGGTCCGTAGGGTCTCATGACGATGAATGATCGCTTGAAAACTTTGCTCCAATGCGGTGTGGTTCAACACACCCTCAAGTTTGAAAGCATTGGGGACGTTATAGCCAGCGCTCATGCCTTCGAGCTGAGTTAGAAACCAAAGCCGTTGCTGAGCAAACGAAACGGGCAAGAGTGTTGCACGAGAAACGGGCTGAATGGCAGGAAAAGAGATTAAATCCCCTTGCTGAGCAGTCTCTATTGCCTGGGTGAGATCCCTCAATGTCGGTTGCTCGAACATCACTTGCAAAGGCAGTTCAACTCCTAGTCTATGGCGAATCCGCGACATCACCTGAGTTGCCAATAAAGAATGTCCCCCTAGCTTAAAGAAGTCATCGTCAAGGCTAATCTGTTCAATTCGCAAAACCTCACGCCAAATCGCAGCTAACAACTCTTGAGTCGGGGTCTTCGGTGCAACAAATGCTCCCTCTCGAGCCACATCCATAACATCGGGGACTGGCAAAGCGCTGCGATCGACTTTGCCATTGGCGGTCAGAGGTAAATGGTCTAAGACAACAAAGTGCTGAGGCAGCATATACTCAGGCAACTTGTTTTGCAAAAACTGGCGTATTTCAGGAATCAGTTTGTAAGTTAGCTTACTTTGTAGGGGGATATTGGCATAGTCTTGCCTCAGCTTAAGAGGACTTCGGTGCTCTTGCCAAAAGGCAACCTTTTGAAGAGCTGAGACAACATCCTGGTCCTTGGGAACAGTCTCACGTAGAAAAACTACATCATAATACCCTGTTGAACTGGCTTCCCACCAACTCAAATGCACCTGATAGCCCAATTCTTCTGCTAATTCCCAGAACATATCCGGCTCAACGCCACTGGAGTTGTTGTGTGCTCCATCACCCATTACATCCATTAGATGTTGTCGGAGATGTTTAACGGTTTTGAATTCCTGAGACGATTGCTCCAGACATTGTTGGACTTGTAATGCCTGTTGAATTCGCCCATTGGGAATACGACGAATACCCAACGATTCTGGACGTTCTTCCAACAACACACGCCGAACTTGAGTCAACATGTCTGGGTCATCCTGCCAGTCCTGCCAAGGAATTGTTACATTTTCCCTTGGTTGAGTCATGCTGAGATGGAGCGTTACATCATAACGAAACTGGGTTAACTCATTGTGATGTTTGCCTCGCTTCGGTTGAACTTCAACATGGCTAATTTCAGGGAAATAGTGAGGTAAGGTAACAAAGAAATCTGGATCAATGACAAGCTCTTCTTCCGCTTGCAAGCTCTGCTGACATCGAGTTGTCAGTTCCTGTAACAACATTGAATCGTCCGCTTGCAAGTATTGCACCATCGTATGAAACTTATCTAATAAGGGTAAACTCCGAATATCTCCCACAAAAATGCGACCGGGGGTGCCAGGAATAATGACATCTATTGCCCCTTGTAAAACCTGGAGAAGATAATGAATACTGGGGAAGTATTGAATGACTGAATTGAGTATAACGGTGTCAAATTTTTGCTTAGGAATGCCTTCAAAGTCATGGGCTAATTTATGATGAAAAATAACATGATTTAAGGTCGTTTTACTTTGCTGTAGATTTTGGTTATAGGCTAAGGCTGCCCTGGAATAATCAGTTCCTTCATAATGTTTGCAATGGGGAGCAATTCGACTTAACAATAATCCTGTTCCACAGCCAATTTCTAATACTGACTGAGGGTGATAATGCTGAATTCGCGACACGGTATGCTCAACCCATTCCCTCATTTCGATAGCTGGAATTGGCTGACCTGTATAACTGCTATTCCATCCTACAATATTGAAATCCAAGTTAGATTTTAATCCTGTCTCATCCGGTTCTGAAGTGGATGGACTGTAGATTTCTTCGTAGAGGGTTTGCCAATCCTCTAATAATTCCTGTTCTGCCTGAGCAAGTAATGCAGCAATCCCTTGTCCGCGCCAGTCAGGCACTAAATAAGCAATCAAACTTTTATGACTGGTTGCATCTCTATGCACCGTAGCAACGGTTTGAGAGACAATTGAATTCTGCCGAATCGTTGCTTCAATTTCTCCCAGTTCAATGCGGAAACCACGAATTTTAACTTGATGGTCGACTCGTCCAAGAAACTCAATATTGCCATCAGGAAGGTATCGAGCTAAGTCTCCTGTTCTGTAAAGTGTGTCCGAAGTTGAAATCTGGAGGGGTTCTTTTGATTCTCTCCCTTCATCCTTTTCTATGACTTTGCCAGAGAGAAAGGGATTCACGATAAAGCGTTCTGCGGTCAGATCAGGACGCTTGAGATACTCGCGTGCTAAGCCGTCTCCGCCAATATAAAGCTCTCCAGGTACTCCAACTGGAACTGGGTGAAAAGTTTGATCTAACAGATAGACTTGAGTGTTTGAAATCGGAGATCCGATCGGAATTGATGTGCCGATCTCATCAAGATCTCGAACAGGGTAACAGCAGGTAAAGGTGGTATTTTCTGTTGGACCGTAGCCATTAATCACCAGGGTGTTGGGTAAGGCTTCAACTACGGTTTGAACATGAGCAACAGAGAGAACGTCACCTCCAGCTAAGAGTTGTTGAACAGAGGAGAAAGCTTCAAGATGCTCTTCCACCATTTGATGGAAGAGCCCAGCAGTGAGCCAGAGAATCGTAATGTGATGATGCTGCAGGAGGTAAGCAATTTCAGCCAGAGAAGAACGAGAGGCTGGAGCGAGCACCAAGGTAGCTCCGTTGAGTAACGCACCCCAAATTTCAAAGGTGGCTGCATCAAAAGCAATGGAGGCGAGTTGTAGAAAGGTATCCGCTGCGGTGATGTTAACATAGTTGGAATTGACCACCAAACGAACAACTCCCCGATGGGAAACTGCAACACCTTTGGGTTTACCTGTAGAGCCGGAAGTATACATCACATAGGCAAGATTGTCAGCGGTGATTGATTTTCCGCTCAAAGAAGTCCCAGCCTGGGTTTCTAGGGTAGGAGAGATGGTGTCTGTTAACGTTCTCTTCAAATCAGGCTGGACATCGTGTTCTTTCCGGTTAGTCGGTTGTTGAGCAGCAAACTCTCTTAAGTTGATTTCATCTAAACAAATGAGGAAACAGGTCTGAGAATCCGAAAGGTGGGCTCGAAAAGCTGTTTGAGTAATTAATATCGGTATTTGTGTATCTTCGGCAATGAAGGCCAAACGTTCTGAGGGGTAGTTTGGATCAAGGGGCACATATGCTCCCCCAGCTTTAAGAATTGCCAGTATGGCCACAATCAGGTCAGGCGATCGCTCCAGGCAAACCCCAACCAATACGTCTGGATCGACACCCCAGTTCCGTAAGTAAGCGGCAAGCTGATTGGCCTGGTAATCCAGCTCCTGATAAGTAAGTTGTTGGTCTTCAAATACTAGGGCAATGGCATCTCCTGATCGTTCTACCTGTTGCTCAAATAGTTGATGAATACAGGAGTTACGAGGGTAGTCTCTTTGAGTCTGATTCCATTGCGTTAGAATCTGGTGTTGTTCAGCAAGAGTCAGAAGGGGCAACTCATCGATCCTTTGACTGCTATCGATCACCACTGCTTGCAATAACCTCTGAAATTGTTCAAATAACCGCTGGATCGTTTCAACTTTGAACAAATCACCCCTGTAAATACAGGAGCCGACCAACCCCTGAGGTTTTTCCCAAAGGTAAACCTCCAAATCAAATTCGCGGGTTGTCTCAACCTCTGATCTGAGGGACTTGACTTCTAAGTCTGGTAGTTCTAAATCAGCATCTGGAACATTTTGCAAAGCAAACATGACCTGAATAATCGGATGATGGTCAAGACGACGCTTCGGTTGTAATTCCTCTACTAATTTCTCAAAAGGTAGGTCTTGATGCGTGTAAGCCTCTAGCGTGGTTTGTCTAACCTGTCTCAGCAGTTCCACAAATCTAGGATTGCCGGACAAGTCGGAACGCAATACCAGGGTATTGACAAAAAAACCAATCAAAGGCTCAATTTCAGCCTGATTACGATTAGCAATGGGCGCACCCACCACAATATCGGTCTGTCTGGAGTAGCGAGATAATAATATCTTAAAGACAGTAAGCAAGGTCATAAATAGGGTAACGCCTGCTTTTTGGCTGAAGGCTTTCAGATTCTGGCTCAGGGATGCATCAACCTGAAAACTGACCTCCCCCCCTTGAAATGTTTGCACAGCAGGTCGAGGGTAGTCTGTGGGCAGTTCTAATAGAGGGGGAGCGCCTTCCAGTTGTTGTTTCCAATAGTTGAGTTCAGCCTCTAAAACTTGATCGGTTAGCCATTGCCGTTGCCAACAGGCAAAATCTGCATATTGGATCTGTAAAGGGGAAAGGGGAGAAGATTGATTCTGGCAAAAAGCTTGATACAGTTGGAGTAGCTCTTGTTGGAATACCCCGATCGACCAACCATCACAAATAATGTGGTGTATCGTGACCATCAAAATATGATCAGTAGGCGACGATTGCAGCAGTTTGAAGCGAATGAGCCTGTTGTGAGTCAGATCAAAGGGTTGTTGACTTTCTACTTTAATTAGCTCTTTAATCTCGGCTTCTTGTGCTCCTGCTTCCAACTCAATCACGGGTAATGTTATCGTTCCAGGCTCATTAATCCGTTGACAGGGAATACCTTGACGATCAATGGGGAAGGTAGTGCGTAGGCTTTCATGACGTTCGATGAGGGCTTGCAGACTTTGTTGTAGTGCGGGTCGATTCAAATTCCCAGTTAACTGAAAAGTTCTACCCGTGTTATAGCTTGTTGTATTGACCCCTTCAAGACGATTGAGGAACCAGAGCCGTTGTTGGGCAAATGACAGGGGAAATGATTTGGGGTCGCTTAAGGGGTTGCGATCGATCGGCTGAATAGGAGGTAAGGGAGAAAAATCTTTCTTCTGAACAGAGTTCACAGCCTGAGCAAGGTCTATTAACCTGGGTTGCTCAAATAGAGTGATCAGTGGGATCTCAACCCCAAAACTTTGACGAATTCGAGAGATAACCTGAGTCGCTAATAACGAATGGCCTCCCAGTTCAAAGAAATCATCCTGCAGACCCACCTGTTCTAAACCCAATGCCGAGGCGATGATATTGGCAATAACAATTTCAACCGGACTGCGAGGCGGAACAAAGGTAGCTTGTTGTAGGTGTTGCAAATCAGGAGCAGGCAAAGCAGCACGGTTGATCTTGCCATTGGGGGTCAGGGGGAATTCTGACAGCAAAATGATCGCCATTGGCACCATATAGTGAGGCAAGAGTCCTCGCAAAAACCTTCGCAGTTCAGGAGCAGAAGGCTGATCACTCCCACTGTGCAAAACTGCATAGGCGACCAATTGTTGTTCGCCACGTTGATCTGGTCTCAACAAGGCAATTGCAGTCTGAATGGCTGGATGTTGTTCCAGGGTTGCACTGATCTCTCCGAGCTCGATCCGGAATCCGCGCAACTTAACTTGGTGATCAATCCGTCCTAAAAACTCAATTCTGCCATCAGCAAGATAACGCACCCGATCACCCGTTTTGTATAAACGATTGGCTAGAGAGTTTGCAGGTAAAGCCTTGCCAAAATCCTCGTGCAGCCTCTTTAAGCTGTGAGGCATTGCGGCAAATGTTGCCTGGGTCAGATCAGGACGGTTGAGATAACCTCGTGCAAGACCGATCCCCCCAATATACAACTCGCCAGGAATACCGATCGGAACCGGCTGACCATAGGGATCTAGAATATAAACGTTGACATTGGGAATGGGGCGACCGAGTGTAATGATAGGGTCCTCTGGTTGACAAAGGGCGATAGTCGTATACACACTCGCCTCTGTTGGGCCGTAAGCATTAAAAAATTCCCGACCCTTAGCCCACTCTTGCATCAACGGAACAGGACAGGCTTCCCCTCCTACAATCAGCACTTGTAAACTGGGGATTGGCATGAGCGGTAAAGTCGCCAGGGCAGATGCAGGTAATGCCAAATGCGTAATTGCCTGCTGCTGGAGAAGTTGCACTAAATCTAAACTCGGCAGTAAAGATTCTGATGGATTCAAGCACAAGCAAGCCCCAGAACTTAAAACCATCAAGATTTCTGAGATTGAAACATCAAAACTCAAGGAGGTAAATTGAAGAACCCGACTGTGGGGGTTGACTTTAAAAGTCGCAATCAGAGTTGCTGCTAGATTGCTTAACCCCCGATGCGTGACCATTACTCCTTTGGGTCGTCCGGTAGAGCCAGAAGTATAGATTACATAGGCTAGCGTCTCTGCAGTAATGGCAGAGGTTGGTGCTGTCACAGGTTGGTTGGCAAAAACAGCAGAGTCGCTCTCTAACATCACCACTTTTGCTGGGTGAGATGGAAGTCTAGTCAGTAGAGTGGGCTGAGTCACAAGCACCGAAACTTGTGCATCTGCAAGCATATAAGTGAGCCGTTCTTGGGGATAGGTCGGATCAAGAGGGAGATACGCTCCACCTGCTTTAAGGATGCCCAGAAAACCCACAACTAGCTCTATAGACCGTTCGACACAAAGACCTACGACAACTTCTGGACCAACCCCAAGACTTTGGAGATAATGAGCGAGTTGATTAGCCCGATCATGCAATGCTTGATAAGTGAGCGTTTGCTGTTGAAACTGGACAGCTATAGCATCTGGATGCTGAGATACCTGCTGCTCTAACAGAGTTAGAACCTGTGAATGAACAGAAATGTCACACAGAGAATCCATTTGGGTTTGATTCCAAGCAACTAGGAGTTGATAGGATTCCTCAAGACTTAAAAGCGGCAGGTGACAGATCGATTGATCAGGATTTCTGACAATTGCGGCAAGGAGCGTTTGAAAATGCCCAATCATTCGAGCAGCAGTGTCCTGATCAAACAAATCCGTGCTGTATTCTAACTTCCCTCTCAGCCCAGATTCCCGATTCTCAAGACATAGGGTCAAATCAAACTTGGCCGTGACCCTTTCCGTTGGTAAAGGAGTCAGGGTTAAATCCGAAAACTTCCATTCATCAACCTCATTCTCCTGCAGAACAAACATCACTTGAAACAGCGGATTGTAACCAGGGTTTCGTTCGGGTTGTAGCTCTTCCACAAGCTTCTCGAACTGCAAATCTTGATGGGAATAAGCGTCTAACGTTACCTGTCGTGTCCGATCCATTAATTCTCGGAAGCTTGGATTACCAGAGAGATCAACCCGCAACACTAACGTATTGACAAAAAAGCCAATCATTGAATCAAGGGCAGGATGATTGCGACCCGCGATCGGAGTGCCCACTATAATATCTTCCTGGCCGCTATAACGGCTTAGTAAGACCATAAAAGCCGTCAACAATGTCATGAATAGTGTTGTTCCGGCTTGGTAACCCAGTTCTTTAATTTGTTGCGTCAGGTCTTTACTGAAGTCAAAAAGCTGAGTCGCACCTCGAAAGGTTTGCACTGGAGGGCGAGAATGATCAGTAGGTAAATCTAGCAAAGGTGGTGCGCCAGCTAATTGATGTCTCCAATACTCCACCAGATTTGCCAATCGTTCTTTTGATAAGCATTGTCGCTGCCAGTGGGCAAAGTCTATATATTGAATTGGTAACTCAGGTAATGGTGAAGACTCATCATTCAAAAAAGCCGTATAAAGACTTCCGAGTTCTCGCAACAAAACTTTTGTAGACCAGCCATCTGTAATAATATGATGACAAGTTAATAGTAAGATATGCAAAGGCTCTGACAGATGAAGCACTGTGGCTCGCAATAATATCTCTTGAGATAGGTCAAAAGCATATTGATTTTCTGCCTGAATGAATTGTTCTGTTTGAGTCAACTGCTCTTGGCTAGGTAGCGATTGTAAATCAACAACTGATAAGATCAGATTTAAACTAGGTGCAATTGCTTGTATTGGGCTACCTTTTTTTATGGAAAATGTGGTTCGTAGCACCTCATGACGGCGAATAATCTCATTTACACTTTGTTCAAGTATTGAAACATTGAGTATTCCTGAAATTTGAAAATTATGAACCACATTGTAGTTAGTATCACCAGGATTAAGCTGATTTATAAACCACAGTCTTTCTTGAGCAAAGGAGAGACTATAGTTTCCTTCACGAGGAACTTTTACAATAGTTTCAACTGCTTGATTATTATATTTCTCCCACTGTTGTAGAGTCTCAATTATTGCTATTTTATGCTGTTGCAACTGATCTCGTAAGGCTGGATTTAAAGCTCCTTCTGGAGCTCTACATTTTAACCTAGGTGCTTGAGTTGAATCACTATATTCAAGCCATAGCTTTATTCCCAAACGACTGATATCAGATAAAAGATTCTCGATTACTGTCATAAATATCCTGTTTTATAAGAGCTTGAAATGCTTAAACTTTTTGCTCAACAAATTTTAGAAAATATAACTTTTACTCCAATACAGGTGTCTCGAAATAACATTCGAGGTAAGGATTCAGGTCGTAAAAATAGGGATAAGTCAAGGAAAACCCATGTCACGACCGATGTGGGCACGTAATGCTTCAGCAAAAAAGTTGACGACACAACGTTGCTGAGAACGACAGGTTTGCACAACAGTCAAAAGTCTGGCGGTGTTTTCAAATCTTTCCAAGGAGCGAGAACCTCCGCGCTCCCTTACGCTTTGTAACAGCCAATCAATGACAACGTTCTGCCAAATTGTTTCAGGAGGTACTTCTGGATGCATGGCGAAAATACCACCACTGATCAAACTTGTTTTGGAGATTATTTAAAAGCCTCAAAGCTCTTGCTCCCCCTTGCGGTATCCATTTATTGAAAGCTTTACTTAATTTGGATTTGAATTCCTTGGCCCATAATTCGTAAGCTTTATGATCAGCCTGGGTTTGCCATAAGTGATAATGCTCAAAAGCGCACATCTTGCAGACTAATAAATGCTTTGCCAATACTCTCATTGTGTAATCCAGGACATTTAATTAAACCCTTGAAATGCCTGCGCATATGTGCCAAGCACTTTTGTTGGGCTACTACAGGGTAACCATTAGTATACACGCTTTTCGTCGCTGCGCTCGAACTCCACCATACTTATCTCCTAGCAGTGACTCTAGTTCTTTTCGTGAACGTGTATCTGCTGCTCTTTATAGGCAAAAATCCTGGTTGGCGACTAGCCATAACCATTCCTTTACCCCAATGACCCCCCAAGGGGTTTCATCGACATGGACATTGGGTTGTTCTATTTTTACCCAATTTTCCAGTTCTAGTACCGGCTGTTCTATGGCTTGGGCTACTAGGCACGTTGGTGGCCCCTTTGGTTCCGACTCCAATCTCTACTTCACCCATCTGCTAAATCAACTCTTACACTTAATTACGCCCACCTACTTAGCATATCCAAATTTACACTATATACCAAGTTAGTATACAGGAAGTTTTTTTTTACAAAACTTTATTTTTTAGGAACGCAGTATCAGGTGATGAGAGAGTAACTTATTACTGTATCATAGTAAGTACCGCGCGCCGAATTAATTACCTACTATAATTCTCTGTAACCCTTGAATTAAAAGAGTTTCAGTTTTTGCAAATTTGTAATTAATTTTGTGTACCTGCTTACATTTGAAAAACTGTAACAAGGTAAGCATATGCGCTACGCGCACGCTACGCGAACAGCGGTCAGCGTTCAGCCGTCAGCTTAAAATAAACACTGCTTGGTGGGATTAGCAGTGGTGGCTTTCTAATTAGCTCAATAACAAACTCAACAAACTCAGGAAACAAACTTTTTCCGAGCTACATGAGTAGTTTCAAAGATTTTTTCCAGACTCGACCAATCTTCCTGTTCAATCACCTCAATTATCTGGTCAAGGCGATCGCGATACCCTAAAAGCGTACGCATGATCGACTCCTGATTGTAACGAGCCATCATTACTCCCAGTTCTGGATTACCACCCCCGACACGGCTAGTATCACGAAAACCAGAACTAGCTAACTGTTGGGCTAACTTCAACACCACTGGGTCAGTCTCCTGCATACAAGCATCAATCAAACTCCCACTCACCATCACCGGTAGATGAGAAATCCATGCTACCGCTTGGTCATGGTTTTCCGGGCTTGTGATGTAAACCAATGACTTAAGCGATCGCACAATCTCCTCCACCTTCTCAAGTGCTGGTGGTGGTGTTGTCTCAATCGGCGTCAGTACGTAAGGATTTCCTGCAAATAGATTCGACACCGCAGCTTCCACACCCCTGTGTTCCGTTCCTGACATCGGATGACCACCTACAAAATTTTTCCACAGGGGAGCAATGTCTCTAACCACTGGCATTTTGACCGAACCAATATCAGTGATTACGGTATCCTTGTTAAGATAGTTGACTAAATCCTTGACAGTAGAGGCGATCGCGGCTATCGGGGTGCAAATAAATACAACCTCTGCTGTGGCTAGGATACTTAAGTCAATACTCGCATCATCAACAATGCCGTGATCACGTGCGAATTGACAGGTTTTTGGTTGACGAGAGACTCCCAAGACCTGGTGACCTTGTGCTCTCAAGTCCAATCCTAGGGATCCACCCATCAATCCCAGTCCTACAATACCAATTTTCATTATCTCTCAGCGGGATTCAGCCTATGCCATGATAAATATTAATTTTTGTTAGATTGTAATGAATGTCAGGGAAATTATCCAACAATATGCAGCAGGGGTAAGAGATTTTACAGCTGCTGATCTTACGGAACTTAACCTAAGCAGCGCTACTCTTAGTGGTGCCGACTTGAGTGAAGCTAACCTGAGGGTAACTAACTTAAGTGGTGCTAACTTGAGCGGCACAAACCTCAGCCGAGCAAACTTAAACGTTGCTAGACTCAGCGGTGCCAATCTCTCTAAAGCCAAGTTAACACAAGCACAGCTCAATGTAGCAAATTTGATTCGGGCTGATTTAAGAGGTGCCCAACTGATTCAGGCATCACTGATTCGTGCTGAGATGGTTCGTGGTTCCCTAAGTGGAGCAAATCTAACCGCAGCAAACCTCTCTGGTGCTGATTTACGAGAAGCCACCCTCAGACAAGCTAATCTCAGCCGCGCTACCTTCAATGAAGCCAATTTAGCCGGGGCAACCCTTAGTCAAGCAAATTTGAAGGGAGCGCACTTAAACGGAACAAATCTGCACAAAGCCGATTTCAGCGGTAGTAATCTCAAAGGGGTTGAAATCAGACAAGGAAATCTCACCTGTGCCAATTTTAGGGGAGCCGATCTCAGTGGGGCAAATCTACGCTGGGCTGATTTAAGTGGAGCAAACCTCAGTTGGGCTGATCTCAGCAACGCTAAATTAAGTGGAGCTACCTTAGTTGGGGCTGATTTGAGCAATGCCAATTTAGTTAATACCAGTTTAGTACACGCTGATCTTAGTAAGACAAGGCTGATTAAAGCCAATTGGATTGGAGCAGATTTGACTGGTGCTACCCTGACTGGGGCAAAACTATATGCCGTTTCCCGGTTTGGTCTTAAAACTGAAGGACTGATCTGTGAATGGGTTGACTTGAGTCCCGATGGCGATCAAAGTCAAATTATCCGTCTGTCTTCCGAAGCTGCCAAAACCTTTTTCAACGAGACCCTGCCAACAGTAAAGATTATCGTTGATACCCCGTTAGACCTCAAAGCAAATTTGGCTTTAGCCTCGATTTATAATCAGATAGCCAATGTGTCTGAAGTGCTCAATCAACCACCCAGCATTGAGGTGAGTGTTCGCAGAACAACCATTACCTTTACAAGCAACAACGCTGACTTATTCATTATCGCTTACTTGGCAATTGTCCCCTTCAAAGATGGAGGTCAAACTCATCGCAATATTGTGACCTTATTAAATAGCCTACCCTCACGATCAATATACACTTTAAGTAATCAAGACAAAAAGCAAATAAATAAATTACTTACAAATATTGGCCAAGCTATTGAGCTGCTTAAACCAATTAAAACCCTTAAGTTAGCACCAGAAATAAAATCATCGGCTAACTTTTTTATGGCTCCGACTAAGACAATTATTACTAACTCTAGAGACTACTCATTAAGTATTTATTATAATCAAGATTTTGGGAAGTATCTGATGAATCAATCAAGCTGGAGCGAGCAATCTGAAGACACTACAACACCATCAAGACCAGTATCAACCCTGCCTCCAGTGAGCCAAATTGTTGCATTTATTAAAGCCTGGGATTATTTGAGCGGTTGATGGTGTAGACAAGACCATTATCTATTATAGCAATTTTTTATAGCAATTCTCAGCAACGTTTGAGCGACATTGCTTATCCTTTTAAGGCAAAAGGCATGCTAGCAATAGGCATGCTAGCAATAGTCAAGAGGGTTTGAAGGGAATCAGCGTCAAAAAAGACTCTACTTTATAAGTGCGATCAACCCTATCAATTAACAGAACCCAATTTTAACCAGATATCTAGCAATCCGTGTAGGAATTGTGATAATTTTTGTTCCCTACTCCCTACTCCCTACTCCCTACTCCCTGCTCCCTGTTCCCTGTTCCCTTTGCTATCAATTACTGCTTTAGGAGTGCGTTCGCGAAGCGGAGGCCGAAGGCCACGCTACGCGAACGGCTTTGCCGAATCGCTTATCTTGAACTCAGGTTAATTAGAGATTTGCTTTCTCCAAATTCTAATCTGCTGATCCCAACCACCACTAACTAGGGTTTGACCATCCTGGCTCAAAGCAACAGCCACAACATAGCCCGAATGACCATTTAAGGTGCTTTTCAACTGAGCGCTCCTCATATCCCACAACTTAATGGTCTTATCCCAACTACCGCTAATCAGGGTGCTTCCATCTCTAGTCATGGTTACTGACCACACCCCATCTGTGTGACCCGTCAAGGTTCTAGTCAGTTTACCAGTGTTAACATTCCACAAGCGAATCGTGCCGTCCCCTCCACCACTGGCTAAGGTTTTCCCATCCAGACTAATCGCTACAGACGATACCGATCGAGAATGTCCCTTGAAGATACGCACTAACTTACCTGTAGCTAAATTCCACAGCCGAATAGTTGTATCTTGAGAACCACTGACTAAGGTTTTGCCATCAGGAGAGATTTCAACAGAATTCACTGAACCTAAATGTCCGTTAAGGGTATGCAAGAGTTTACCCTTAGGCAGCTGCCAAATCTTAATAGTGTTATCCCAGCTGCCACTAACTAAGGTTTTGCTATCGGCACTAAAGGCTAAAGTCGCCACTGTATCTTGATGTCCAGTCAGGGTAACTAACGGTTTACCGGTGTTAAGATTCCAGATCTTGATCATACGGTCATCACCGCCACTGACTAAGGTTTGACCATCCGGACTAATCACCACAGTATTCACTGCGCCACCGTGACCTCGCCAGGTACGAATTAATTGACCAGTTGACAGATTCCACAGGGAGATAGTGCCATCACTATGACCACTAGCGGCCATCAATCCCTTTACTGATCTCCCTTGAGCAAGGGTGCCAATTGCCACAGAACTCACTGAGCCAGTCCCTACTTTAAGGGTATTGGCCAACTTGTAGAAAACTGTTCCGGTCTTGGCAGAGGCAGCTGTAGGAGAGACAGCGACTTGAGGAGTCTTTACAGGAGTTGGCAGTTTCAGCTGAGAGCGCCAGGTTAAATAAGTGTCAATGGCAATCCCAGATGCCACAATTGTGTCAGAATCACCCACTAACCTGACCATGCCATTAATGCCAATTACCCGCCCCTGATGGTCTAATACCGGTCCACCACTCATCCCAACTCTCACCAAATTGGTATAACTCAGAGCATATCCCCTAGGAAGTTTAGAAGCAGCATCCGTCAGCAGTCCTTCAGTATTAATAAACCGCCGTTGTTGAGAAGCACCTCCAGAACGAGGCCATCCAGCCACATAAACCCTTTGACCTGCACTGATTTGCTGGGAATTCCCTAACCTAGCAACTGGGTAGTTAGAGGTGCTAATGAAAGGTAAGATCGCTAAATCTACCCCTGGCATCCGTCTGATATAACGGGAGTCTACAGGATAACGATTGCCATCAGGGGTTTGAATCCTGTAGATGCCAGCTTTCTGTAGCACATGAGCACTAGTCAAGATATAATAGATATTTCCTTGGCGTTCAACAATTATCCCACTGCCACCCTGTTTTGGACCATCAATCCGGACAGTAATCTGTTGCGCAATACTTTTCGCAGCTGGTGTTGATATCACCACTGTGGGAATTGCTGCAATGATGGCGATGCTTCCAATTAAAAAAAACCCTGGAACTAAAAGCGCTGGAACTGTTTTAGATAAGATGTTCATCAAGCTTGACCAGAATCAATGGCGACGTTTCCTCTAGTTTTCCCTGTCTTGATGCACCCTATAATCTTTGAGTAAGTTTCCAAAATGTTTTAGCAAATCGTTTTCCAACAATCAAATAACTTTCCGTTGTCAAGTGAACATGGTCTTGCAAACCCAAGTCATCTGTAGTAATCATCCCAGTAGCTGGTAACTGGACTGTTTCCTGTTGCGCTTTCACGGTTTCCCAGTTCGGGAGCTTTTCTGGATCAGTAGTGGTACCAATTTGAGCAAAAACTACTGGTAAGTCAGGTTTCCCTAAGTCTTGACGCAAATCTTTTACTAACCTAACAAATTTATCAGCCCACTGATTAGGGAAGAATCTTCGACTTGGGTAGGCTTGAGGATTAAGGGCATCACTTTCTCCCTGAAAGAATAGTAAACCTTTAATTTCTCCCATTGGTGAAGCTGCATAGGCTCGCTTTAAGCAAGAGCCATACAAAGTATCTTCACTGAGATTTTTTTGCCACTCTTGAATACTAGAACCCCATTTAGCACAGGGAATTAAACCAATAATCAGCTCAGGATCGTATTTGAGTAATTCAGTAGCAAACGCCATCCCTGGACCGACTCCAGCTAACTTATCTTCCGAGACGTGATCAACTTGTCCGGTTGGTGAATCAATAGGTTCGGTGGCTAGATGCCAGCGGTAATTGTTTCCAAAGACAAAAACTCTGGGGTGAGTAACAGAACTGGCTGGTGTTACCTTACCACTTCCTGACATATTCGACTGTCCTGCCAAAATAAACAGGGACATCTTGCCTTGAAAATTTGCAGGAACTGGTTTGCTTTGATCATGCTTAGTGGTGGAAGTCCTGAGGATACCGTAGCGTCTGAACAACTGGTCTACTTGAGCAGACTTTTGTAGTATAATACCTAAAAAAGTACCCATAACTATACCGATAACTAGATAGGAAATTATTGACCAAGTTTTCATGATATAGCATGTTTAGTTGAGATGTTCAACACTTAGGATTTTACGGTTATCGTAGTAATGAAGTCCACAGGATTTTTTTCCAACTTCGAAGTTCCCTACTCCCTACTCCCTACTCCCTACTCCCTACTCCCTACTCCCTAATAATTTGCACCTAAAATAATAATTGCTATCATTATCAATGACTTGTGAACTTTGCGGAAGAGATGTAGAGCGATTGACAGTTCATCACCTGATACCGCGACAAAACACTAAGCGAAAAAAGATGAAACCTGGTCCAACGATTACTATTTGCCCTGCTTGTCACCGACAAATACATGCTTTATTCCCAAATACTCGTTTAGCTGTGGAATTGAATACTTGTGAAGCCTTAAAAAATGACCCTCAGATGCAGAAGTTTTTAAGCTGGGTCAGAAAGCAAAAGCCTGATAAGCGGGTGAGGGTTTATCGTTCTTAAGCGTTCGCGTAGCGTGACCATTCGCGTAGCGTGGCCGTTCGCGTAGCGTGGCCAAAAGGCCAAAAGGCCAAGGTCAATCGCATAAGCGCGTTTGTATCTGGGTTGTCAACACACGTATTCGATAAAAAGGCAAAAGGCAAGAGGCAAAAGGCAAGAGGCAAAAGGCAAGAGGCAAAAGGCAAGAGGCAAGAGGCAAAAGGCAAGAGGGGAAAGATATACGGAGTTTTATGGGAGAGTAAAAAAATACCTCTTAGGTTTAGATATCAGCAAAAATGCTATACCTGTCCGTAAGCATTCAGCCGTCAGCCGTCAGCCGTCAGCTAAAGGCTCACGCTACTTGAGGTGCTTTTTGGCACAGGCTTTGGCCTTGGCCAAAAGGCCACGCGGGGCGCGTTTGGCCACGCTGTGCGAACGACGCTGGGACTTCACTCAGATTAAACCAATGGTTACTTGTTGTCTTGATGCAGTCGCTCATGGGGGAAACCCCCAAGACCGCGCTGCATCGCTTATTCAAAAGCTGATAGCTGATAGCTGATAGCTGATAGCTGAATACTTACACCTGTCCTTTTCGTGAAAAGGATCTGTCAATGTGATTCAAAGCTTGCTGGTTCATGCTTTCAAGCTGCTTGTCACCCCGTGAGAGTCCTGGCTCAGATAACTTTAAAATCCGAGATAGTCTCAATCCAGACCCTTGCCCCACAATGTAGCGGATTATCAGGGCGATACATCACCCGGCAAGGGCCATTGACTTCTACCGTATGACCGTAAATGTTTTTAGAACCTCGTTTTACGGTAATCACTGGATTGCGTTCCCCGGTGTTGTGATTTTGGCGAATGACTTTCTGATTAACGTGGATCACAGCGTTCGTGTAATTTGTACGCTTTGACCAATTCCGCTTTGGTCCACGAGTGCCAGGCGTTACCACTGGCATGCCATCAAACAGAGGAATCACCCAAGTTCTACCCACCTTATACGCTCCTTTGACTCTGCCCTTGCCCAGAAGGTAACGGACGCGAGTGGCAGAAACACCTAGTAATTCAGCGGCTTGTGCGGTAGAAATCATCATGGCGGCAAAACCATTGCTTTAACAATACTAATATTATAACCACATTTTGGATAAGATGCAAGGGTTTAGAAAAACTATTGCATTATCGCTACCCTCATAGAGTCGCCAGAATGGGATTAATGGACTAAAAATAGTTAATGGGTGGTTTAGGTGTTGTAAAACTATTGTATTGTCGCTATCTAACGGAATGACTGGAATAGGTCTAGTGAGTTAAGAGGAATTAATGGGTGGTATGGGTCTTGTAAAACTATTACATTGTTGCTACCTCACGGAATCGCTGGCATGGGTAGAGTGGGTTAAGGGAGTTTAATAGTCAGATTTGAGATTACCCCCTGGGTGACTGAGCAATAAAAAAGTACCCTCAAGGGTACTGTCTCCTGAAAATATTGAGCCTAGAATAGATTTATTGACCGTTGACCGTTGACCGTCAATCATTCAACTTGGCATAGAGATATTCAACAACTTTTAGATCATTTAACTTAAACAAGAGAGACATGAGCGAAACCAATATTTATCAACAAATTTGGGAAAGTGACGAAAACCAATTCTCGGTTAGCACTCGCACTAGCTCCGGAGAATGGGAAGACGAAACTGCTGACATTCTATTAGATGAGCAGGTCAAAGCTAGCGGTCAACGGGAAATCGACTTAGCTACCCGACCCTTATTCTATAAAGTCAATGAAGACAAATTATTCGATGAAACCCGCACTTATAGCAGTTTCATTAAACTTTTAGATAACTACGCTATCCGCTCTGTTGACCCAGAAGTTACTCCTGAAGAAGAAGAACATGAGCAGTTAGATTTTATTTCTCTGATTATGTCTACAAAACCGATACAGCTTGCCCGAAACTATATTAACGAAGAGTTAGGTGAGACTCTTTCGGAGCAGCAATTTAGACTCAAGCTACAGCGAATCTGGTTTGAACTCTATACCAATTACTACAAGGGCAAATCAACTCACTTCGCTTCTGGCTTTGAGCATGTATTTGTTGGAGAAGGAAAATACAATATCCGCTCTGGAGATCAACGAGAAACCCTTGGCAGCATTTCTGGTTATCACTCATGGGTAAAATTCTACCTTGATGAACAAAATCATAGAGTTAATTTTCTCGGCTACAAGTATGACTTACGAGGTAATCAAGGACCGAATAATCCCAACGTTGTCACGTTACAAATGACCCAAAATGTGACTGATATTCGAGGCAATGTTATTGCTAAATTGTTCAAGAAGAAAGGCGGATTTTTTGTTGGACCAAGCCCTGAATGTGAAATCGCGCTCGCAACCGTTGCCTCCGCATGAAAGTGTCTACGGCAAAATTCGTGACAAGGCTCGAATTACTATCAATGATGCCACTTACGATTTAGTCCTCTACCGCAGTACCAATCCCAATGGTAGCCGTGGCGAGTTTATTCGTTCCTTCTTTCCCATCTTCCTGAGCAAGGATGGCACAAAAGAACCGGATATGGATCGTCCAGTAGTTGTGCCAGTAGATGATATCATTAAGAATGATGGTCCTGTGATAATCGTAGCGGCATTACCTAATCCTGAAGGCTCCGATGAAGGGGGAAGGGAGTGGGTTGAGTTGAAGAATGTGACCAGTGAAGCCATTGACCTCACTGGCTGGGAGATGGCAGATAAACTAGGTCGTCCCCAACTCCTGAGTGGCATTCTCCAACCTAACGAAGTTAAGCGCTTCCCCATCACCCGTTTAACTCAATCCTCAATGCACTTGAGCAATAAATCAGGATTGATCACAGTACGCGATCGCTCCTCTAACCAGATAGCAACAGTGAAATACTCTCGTGCTCGTTCTGGTCACATCTTTCAATTTAACTAGTCATCTCGAATCAGGTTAATCACTTCCTATTCAGGTTAATCGTTAATTGTTAATTGTTAATTGTTAATTGTTAATTGTTAATTTTCAATTTCAATTATCGATTTTCAATTGACGATTAACCCAGAATGATAAGTATTCAACCAGACACGATGAACTACTTATTTACAGAGCCATCAGGCATAATTGCGCCCTTGAGGTTAATGCCCTGGCGCTGAGCCCTCCTGATGTCAAAGTTAGCGCCCTTGAGGTTAGCCCCGCCCAGGTTAGCACCATGCAAGCGAGCACCGTTTAGGTTAGCCCCCTCTAGGTTAGCTCCCCACAGGTTAGCCCCCCTGAGGTTAGCTCTCCACAGGTTAGCCCCCTCTAGGTCGGCACCACTGAGATTAGCCCCCTCCAGCTTAGCTTGCTTGAGGTTCTTATCCTGTAGGTTGATATTTGGGAGATTGCAGCCTGGGCATTCTCCACTGGTTAGCAACTGTCTGGCTGGACTGGTGAGCCAGGCATAGGTTATAGCCGATGAAGAAGCAGCCACAAGGCTGAGGGTGGCAAGTTTTACTACTGCTTTTGTTGGTTGTATAGCCCGCAATAGTGTTTTTAGAGGAGTGACATCATTCACTACATCAATCTGCTTCAGGGCTTTTAGGGCAGTTGCGGCATCGGGATAGCGATGTTTGAGGTTAGGTGCAACCATTTTGTCTAGCCAATGAATAAACTGGGGATTTAGCTTGGGCAACAGTTGTTTGAAATTAATCCGATAATTCTCATCAACTAAGGTGTTGATTTCGCTAGATTTTGTCCCTGTCAGCAAGCAAATCAGGGTTATCCCTAAGCTATACAGATCAGATGCTTTGGTCAATTGCCGATTAAACATCTGCTCTGGTGGCATAAACCCTACACTACCTTTAACAACGCTACTGAGGGTCACATCCCCACCTGCTATCCGGGCAAAACCGAAGTCTACTAGATACACCTTCAAGTTACCCTGTCTATCAACCAAAATATTTTCTGGTTTAATATCTCGATGAATCACAGGAGGTTGCCGCCGTTGCAAGTAAACCAAGACTTCCAAAACAGCGATCGCAATTTGCTTAACTTCTTCTGGTGTCCAGTGGTAATCTTCGGCGAGGGAAGGTGCTGGTTTATATTCTTGGACTAAGCAAAATCCAGTGGGAGTGTCAAAAGAATCGATATAGCGAGGAATGCTAGGATGATTGAGCTGCTGCAGGAGTTTAATTTCTCGTTCATAAGTGTCGTATTCTGCCCAGCTAGTGCCTAATTGGGAAAACTGCAACTGCTTAATCACAACAGGTTGCTGAGTCTCCAGTTGTGTCGCCAGGTAGGTGACTCTACCCCCAGCGTGATTTTGTCCTAACTCTTGTTTAATTTCATAGCCCTGGGGGCTAAAGTCTAAATCCTTACTCATAGTGCTAATTTCAACTGTCCATGTTTAAGAAGCGAATATGATGACCACCGAAGAACACACATCTAATATCTATCCTGGCATATAGTTTTTATACCCAGTTGTTTTCTGTTGTAGCAAATGAGGACAAAATCGGGAGAGGGAAGAGGGGTGAAGAGTGGAAGCTTTGGGGTTGTCAACAATTTTCAGATCATCCCGCAACGGGAGCAACGTCCATCATTAAAATGGCTGATCACTGATATAGCAGAAGTCAGAAGTCAGAAGTCAGAAGTCAGAAGTCAGAAGTCAGAAGTCAGAAGTCAGAAGTCAGAAGTCAGAAGTCAGAAGTCAGAAGTCAGAAGTCAGAAGTCAGAAGTCAGAAGTCAGAAGTC